>NZ_JAHBCZ010000007.1:0-123667 GCF_019956035.1 Pseudomonas sp. A-RE-22 | reverse complement strand
CGCCGGACAGGTCCTGTTGCGGCAGATAGGCACGACTGGTGACCAGGCCTTTTTCGATGTAAAGGTCGGTGATGACTTTGAGCAGTTCGTTAAGCTGCGGCACGCCCAGGCATTGGCCGATGTAGGGTTTGAGCAGGCGCTCGCGCTCGCCGGCGGAAAGACTGTCGGCGCCCTTGAGCTCGATGGTCTTGATAGGGAAGCAACGGGTATCGGCCGGTGCGGTCGGCTGGCTCGGCTTCGCCTCCTTGCCGGGCAAGTCCTTGAGTTCCTCCAGGCGCCGGCGCTGCTCTTCGAGCAAACGGTTCTGGCGCTCGCGAATCAGATCCGTGTCGCCAGGCGTGGGGGCGGCGTGAGCCAGGGTCAGCGGAGAAAGGCACAGCAAAGCCACGCACAACCTCGCCCAAAAGGCGGGTGAGGACATGTTCGATCCCTCGAGAAAAATGACATCAAAATAGTGGCGCGATACTAAAGAGCCATCATTTTGGCGTCAACTAAATGGATGGGGGCTTTGAAGCTATTGCGGGAACCATTCATCTGAAACCAGGGGGGCGGGGGATTGGCAGGCCACAGGCCCGCAAATGAACTTTCCCCCCAACCCCAGCCTCAACCCATTACCTGCCCAACAAGGAATCTGAGGCCCTGCCATGAAAACCCTCTTGAAACTCACCCTCGCCGCCACCCTCACCTGCGCCCTGCCCGCCTGGGCCACTTGTACGCCTGAGGAAGCGACTGCCAAGCGCGAACAACTGGCAAATGAAGTGACCAAACTCACCGAACAGAACCCGGCCAAGGCCAAGGAAATCAACGATGAGTTGCAGGCCATGGACCTGGAGACTGCCAGCAAGGATGTGCCGGATAAGTGCCAGCTGATTGATAAGCGCCTGGAAGAGCTGAAGAACGCGGAGAAGAAAGCGGGATGATTAGCCACAGCCGAGCCCAACCCGCTTTTGTGGCGAGGTTATTTGTGGGAGCAAGGTTTGCCCGCGATGAAGGCGATGCGGTCTTTCAGAAATCGAGGCGCCTGTGTCGCGAGCAAGCTTTGCTCCCACAAATGCCCATCGCCACAGGGGCCCTGCGCTGGACTTGAGTTTGAGTACTCACCCATAAAAAAACCGGACCCAAGGTCCGGTTTTTTCATACAACGCTAACGCCGACTCACTCAGCCGCCGGCGCCTCTGGCTTGCGGCGCTTGAGTGGGGCCATGCCGTCCTTGCTGACCAGCGACGGGGCGTCGGTCTTCGGGCGGTTGGCGGTCTTGCGTTTGGTCGGGGCCTTCGCGCCGGCCTTCTTCTTGTCGCCCTTGGCGTCGACCTTTTTCTTCTTCACACCAACGGCCTTGCCCGACGCCTTGACCTTTTTCGGTCCGCCGTACGTGCCTTTGACTTCCTTGATAGTGCGACGCTCGAAGCTCTGCTTGAGGTAGCGCTCGATGCTCGACATCAGGTTCCAGTCGCCGTGGCAGATCAGCGAGATCGCCAGGCCGTCGTTGCCGGCACGACCGGTCCGACCGATGCGGTGCACGTATTCATCGCCGCTGCGGGGCATGTCGAAATTGATGACCATGTCCAGGCCTTCCACGTCCAGGCCGCGAGCGGCGACGTCGGTGGCGACGAGGATCTTCACGCCGCCCTGCTTGAGGCGGTCGATGGCCAGCTTGCGGTCCTTCTGGTCTTTCTCGCCGTGCAGTACGAAAGCCTTGTATTCCTGGGCGACCAGGCGACCGTAGATGCGGTCGGCCATGGCCCGGGTGTTGGTGAACACAATGGCTTTTTCGTAGGTCTCGTTGGCCAGCAACCAGTTGACGATCTGCTCTTTATGCTGGTTGTGGTCCGCGGTGATGATCTGCTGGCGGGTGGTGGAGTTCAGCTGGCTGACCGCGTTGAGCTGCAAGTGCTCAGGGTTGTTCAGCACCTTGGCGATCATCTCGCGCAGGCCCGAGCCGCCGGTGGTGGCGGAGAACAGCATGGTCTGCTGACGGTTTGTGCATTCGTCCACCAGACGCTGCACGTCCTCGGCAAAGCCCATGTCCAGCATGCGGTCGGCTTCGTCCAGCACCAGCACTTCGACTTCCTTGAGGTCGAGGTTGCCAGCGTTCAACTGCTCGATCATCCGCCCTGGGGTGCCGATCAGAATGTCCGGCACCTTGCGCAACATGGCGGCCTGGACCTTGAAGTCTTCGCCGCCGGTGATCAGGCCGGACTTGATGAAGGTGAACTGCGAGAAGCGCTCCACTTCCTTCAAGGTCTGCTGGGCCAGTTCACGGGTTGGCAGCAGGATCAGGGTCTTGATGCTGACGCGGACCTTGGCTGGGCCGATCAGGCGGTTGAGGATCGGCAGCACGAACGCGGCGGTCTTGCCGCTGCCGGTTTGCGCCGTCACCCGCAGGTCACGCCCCTGGAGCGCGAGCGGAATAGCCGCTGCCTGCACCGGCGTTGGCTCGACAAATTTAAGCTCGGCCACGGCTTTGAGCAGGCGTTCGTGCAGGGCGAATTGGGAAAACACGGGTGCTACCTCGAAGAAATGCAAAAAAACAGCTGCATAGGGTAACGGTTTCGAGCGCGAAGGCCGAGTTTCTTTATACAAACGGCGGTAAATCAGTGCATTTTTATCAGCCGTTATTGCATCAACGGTCACTTGACCGGGCTTAAATGCTCTAATCGCACCGTCGCGTCTTTATAGAAGAACCGTTTCGTCCATGGACATCAAACAACTCTGGGTCAACCTCCAAGACCTCTGGGGTGCCCTTGACCAGCACCCGATCCTGCATTCCAGCCTAGCCCTGATGTTGCTGCTGGTCATCGCCCTGGTGCTTGGCCGTGTGGCGCGCTACCTGATCCTGCACGCTGCCAAGTTGCTGGGGCGCCAACCGGCCTTGAACTGGGTCAATGACCTGCGCCAGAACAAGGTCTTTCATCGCCTGGCGCAGATGACGCCGTCGCTGATCATCCAGTTCGGCCTGCACCTGGTGCCGGAGCTGAGCAAGACCAGCATGATTTTCCTGGGCAATGTCGCCCTGGCTTTCACCATCCTGTTCATGGTGCTGAGCCTCAGTGCCCTGCTCAGCGCCATGCTGGATGTCTACGCCCGCACCGAGCATGCACGTACCCGCTCGATCAAAGGCTACGTGCAACTGACGAAGATGGTGCTGTATGTGTTTGGCGCGATCATCATCGTTGCCACCCTGATCGACCGCTCGCCGCTGTTGCTGTTGTCGGGCCTGGGTGCGATGTCGGCGGTAATCCTGTTGGTCTACAAGGACACCCTGCTGTCGTTCGTCGCCAGCGTGCAATTGACCAGCAACGACATGCTGCGGGTCGGCGACTGGATCGAGATGCCCCAGGTCGGCGCCGACGGTGATGTGGTGGACATCACACTGCACACGGTCAAGGTGCAGAACTTCGACAAGACCATCGTCTCGATCCCCACATGGCGCCTGATGTCCGAGTCGTTCAAGAACTGGCGCGGCATGCAGCAGTCCGGCGGGCGGCGGATCAAGCGCAGCCTGTTCATCGACGCCAGCGGCGTGCGATTCCTGCACGACGAGGAAGAACAGCGCCTGACCCAGGTGCGCCTGCTGACCGACTACATCGGCCGCAAGCAGGCCGAACTCAAGGCCTGGAACGAGGCCCAGGGCAACGTCGCGGCGATGTCGGCCAACCGTCGGCGGATGACCAACCTGGGCACCTTCCGCGCTTATGCATTGGCGTATTTGAAAAGCCACGCAGAGATCCAGCCGAACATGACCTGCATGGTCCGGCAGTTGCAGACCACCGCCCAGGGCATCCCGCTGGAAATCTACTGCTTCACCCGCACCACAGCGTGGACCGACTACGAACGTATCCAGGGGGATATTTTCGATTACCTGCTGGCGGTGATGCCGGAGTTCGGGTTGAACCTGTACCAGCAGCCGAGCGGCACGGACCTGCGTTCGGGGCTGCTGCCGGCGGTGCTGGGGGCGAGCCACCTGCCGGAGCCGCAGAAGCAGGTGGTCTAAAGCCAACCCCTATTCCCCTGTGGGAGCGAGCTTGCTCGCGATAGCGGTGTGTCAGAAACATAAATGCTGACTGATACTCCGCTATCGCGAGCAAGCTCGCTCCCACAGTGTTCAGGGCGAAGGCTGAGGTTGGCGTACCCCCAACCGGCTGATCCACACCGCCGCCAATATCACCGACCCACCCAGCAGCAACCGCCCCAGTGCCTCGTGCTGGTTCCAGATCAGCAGGTTCACCAGTAGCCCCACCGGCACATGCAGGTTGTTCATCACCGCCAGCGTACCGCCATTGACCAGGCACGCGCCCTTGTTCCACCAGTACAGCCCCAACGCGGTGGAGACCAGGCCGAGGAACACCAGCACGCCCCATTGCAGCGGCGCTTCAGGCCAGAAGTTGGTCTTGCCGAACAGCAGGAAAGCCGGCAACGCCACCATCAGCGCACCAAGATAGAAATAACCGAAGCGCCGGTAATGCGGCAGGTCGCTCGGGTGGCGGGCCACCAGGTGTTTGTAGAGCACCTGACCAGCCGCATAAGTGAAGTTGGCCAGTTGCAGCAGCAAGAAGCCCATGAAGAAATCCGGGTTGATCCGGTCGTAGCGAATCACCGCCGCACCGGCCACGGCCACCAGCGCCGCAATCAGCGCCCAGGGATTGAAGCGACGGTTCAGCGCGTCTTCGATCAAGGTCACGTGCAGGGGCGTCAGGATGGTGAAAAGCAGCACCTCGGGCACCGTCAGCACTCGAAAGCTCAGGTACAGGCAGACGTAGGTCACGCCGAACTGCAAGGCGCCGATCAACAACATGCCGCGCATGAACACCGGCTCCACCTGGCGCCAGCGCGTCAGCGGAATGAACACCAGCCCGGCCAGCAACACCCGCACCAGTACCGCGAAATAACTGTCCACATGCCCGGCCAGGTACTCGCCGATCAGGCTGAAGGAAAACGCCTGGATCAATGTCACAAAAAGTAGATAGCCCATACCGCCCCTCGTTTCGAATGGCGGCGAAGATAGCGGTTTTGAACGGTGGGAGCGAGCTTGCTGGCGATGGCGGAGTGTCAGTCAGCCTCTGTATTTCTGACCCACCGCCATCGCCAGCAAGCTCGCCCCCACAGATTCCCCGCTAACTTGGAATTTCATCCACGACCCAAGAAGTGGCCTGAGGCTGGTGCCGATGGCTGGCGGCACGCTGAAGCACTCGGGTCAGCGCCTGGAAGTTTGCCGGTTTGGTCAAGATGTCATCGGCACCAGCAGCCCTGAAACGCTCTATCTCGCGGGAAAAAACACTCGCGGTGAATGCGACGATGTAGCAAGTATCACCCTGGGGCAATTCGCGGATCCTACGCACAGCCTCCATCCCATCCATCACGGGCATGTTGATATCCATCAGAATGATCGCTGGCATCGAAGCCATGCAACGATTGACCGCCTCCAGGCCATCTGACGCAAGGTCGGGTGCATAACCCAACTCTTGTAGCATCGCCATGGCCACTTTCTGGCTCACCGGATGGTTCTCCACCAGAAGGATATCGAGCGGATAATCCTCGGCAAAAGACGAGTCGAAGCCAACCGCCGCATGATCATCCTTGATGGGTATTTCCGAGACTGAAAAAAGCGCCAGGGGGAGAGAGAAGGAGAATGTCGAGCCGACACCAGGCTCGCTGGTGAACGATAAAGTCCCCTGCTGCGCCTCAAGCAGGTTCTTACAGATGGAAAGACCCAACCCACTCCCAGTGAAGCGTTGACTGGCCGGCCCTTTGAACTGGGCAAAGGGCTTGAACAGATTGTCTTGCTGTTCCGTGGGGATACCGATGCCGGTATCGCGTATGGAGAAGTCGAGCCACGCTTGGGAGCCGTAGCCGCTGGTGGTGACCAGGAGCGATATTTTTCCGACTTCGGTAAATTTGCCCGCATTGCCCAGCAAGTTGATCAATATCTGGCGAAGGCAATCCATATCGGTTTTGACCAAAGGCGGTACGTCCGGGGAAAACTGCGCCTCCAGCACGATGGGTTTGTCCTGGATATTTTGTCGGATTAGTTCCATACAGGATGAAACCAGTGCTCTCACTTCGAAAACACGAGGTTTCAATTCAAGTTTGCCTGCTTCGATCTTGGCAAGGTCGAGAATGTTATCGATAAGAGACAGCAGGGTCCGTCCACTGGAATGAATCGTTGTAAGAAGACGGCGTTGCTCGGGATCCAGGGCAGACCGGGCCAGTAATTCGGTCGCACCAATGACACCGTACATCGGGGTGCGAATTTCATGACTCATGGTTGCCAGAAAGCTGGTTTTTGAACGATCAGCGTCCTCGGCGGCATTTTTCGCCTGATTCAATACCTGCTCATTGACCCGCAATTGCTGCAGATGAGTGCGCATGCGCAAAAGGAGGAGAGCGAGAAATACCAGGATGGCCAGGATGATGTGGTAAAGGGAGTCATGATTAAGTTGTTGGTAGTAGTCCGCCAAGGTAATTTCCGCCCCGACAACATACACCGTACCGTCTTGTGATTTTAACGGGACAAAGACCGCGCGAAAATCACCCCAATGATCCGAATAGTCGATCCAGGTTGGCTCGGTGCGCTTAAAACTATCGAGTAAAGTCTGGCTGGCATCGGGATAAGGGTCGAAAAAACGCACGAAATTCTTCTCTTGAATTTCTTTTTTCGATGCACTGGAACTGATCAGGTAGGCCTTTGCATCTCGCTTGATCACGCTATAGACAAAAGCAGTACCCATGGACTCGTTGAAGCCGGAAAGCCGCTGGATGGTATCCCAGTCCTGCGCTTGCGATTTGGATTGTTTATCGACCAGGTTGTCATGGTAACGGTCGCCGAGGATGGCTGAAGCGCCCAGCGCGGCATGCAGCAATTTATTATTGATGTTGTCAGTGAGGACGCTTTGCGTCTCGACATAGAGGTAGTAGATATAGCCACTTGCCCCTATGAGATAGGCCAGGAATAAAGCCCATGTTTTCCGTCTGACTTTGAACATATCACAGTCTCCCTACTGTAATTGCGCGCATAAATTACCACAGCAGGCATCGAGAGACTTGCCAAATCCGGGAGAAGCCTGGGCCTGCACATCTTCCACCCCTCAAGGCTTTAAGGGCCGCTCATCTTAAAGGATCGTTGTTTCCATTTCCCCAAAAAAAAGCCCGATCTCGCTAACGCGTTCAATCGGGCTGATGCACTCAGGAGCAATAAGTGCAAAGGGAGGTTCGATGCGCAAAACGGTTTGAAGGGAAGCGCCAAGTCACTAGACCACCTGGCGATTATCCGAGGATTAACGGATCAGGCGACCTGCGCCAGTTTGGCGTTGGCCTGATTCAGGCCTTTCTCCTGGAAGTCGCCGCCCAGGTTCATGCCCTCGGCATGGATGAAGGTCACGTCGTGGATCCCGATGAAGCCCATCACCTGGCGCAGGTAGGGTTCTTGATGGTCAGAGCTGCCGCCAGCGTGAATGCCACCACGGGCGGTGAGCACGAAAGCGCGCTTGTCGGCCAGCAGGCCTTGAGGACCGGTGGGGGTGTATTTGAACGTCACGCCGGCACGCAGCACGTGGTCGAGCCAGGCTTTCAGGGTGCTGGGGATGGCGAAGTTGTACATCGGCGCAGCCATCACCAGTACGTCGGCGGCCAGCAGTTCATCGGTCAGTTGGTTGGAGCGTTCCAGCGAGGCGTTTTCAACGTCGCTGCGCTGCTCGGCCGGCTTCATCCAGCCCCCCAGCAGATTGGCATCCAGATGCGGCACCGGATTGATGGCCAGGTCGCGAACGCTGATTTCGTCGGCCGGGTGCGCCGCTTTCCACTGGCTGATAAAGGTCTGGGTCAGTTGACGGGACACCGAGTCTTGCTGGCGGGCACTGCTTTCGATGATCAGAACGCGGGACATGGCTTGTAGGCTCCATCTGAGAATGTTGTCAGTCGATGGAGTGAAGATTAAACGCGAGCATATCGATGAAAAAGCGCAAATAACTGCTGTAAAGCATCGATAAATTCGTTTATAAGCGGAGCAAGCAATATTGCCTGCCCCACTGCAGGGCTATTTCGGCTGACAGGTCAGCTTGATGCGCAGCTTGATGATGTTGCGGTTGAACTTGGCCGTGGCGTTCTTGAACTTGCCGGCGGCGACTTCGATCTTGCGGGTGCGAGGTGCTTCAGGGCCATTGCTGAAGACCACGGTACAAGCCGCGTCGGTGCTGCCGTAGTTGTTGACCTGGATGGAACCGATATCGGCATCGGTGTCATAGGCGTTGTAGTCGATGCTCAGGCCGTTGAGGTGTTTTTCCACATCGATCGGGTAGGCAAACGCAGTCAGTGGCAGCAAGGCCAGCACCACACAACAGATTTTCTTCATTCGGCAGTCTCCACCAAGGGACTGCCAGCTTAGGACAAGAGGAGCTCGACATGAAAGCGCCCCGCGTGACCCTTGATCAATGGCGCACCTTGCAGGCCGTGGTCGACCACGGTGGCTTCGCCCAGGCCGCTGAAGTGCTGCATCGCTCCCAGTCGTCAGTGAGCTACACCGTGGCCCGCATGCAGGATCAGCTCGGCGTACCGTTGCTGCGCATCGATGGTCGCAAGGCCGTGCTGACCGAGGCCGGCGGCGTACTGCTGCGCCGTTCCCGGCAACTGGTGAAACAGGCCAGCCAACTGGAAGACCTGGCCCACCACATGGAGCAAGGCTGGGAAGCGGAAGTGCGCCTGGTGGTCGACGCGGCCTACCCCAACGCCCGCCTCGTTCGCGCCTTGACGGCGTTCATGCCACAAAGCCGTGGCTGCCGGGTGCGGCTGCGCGAAGAAGTGTTGTCGGGTGTCGAAGAAGTGCTGCTCGAAGGCGTGGCCGACCTGGCCATCAGCAGCTTCAGCATTCCTGGCTATCTGGGGGCAGAATTGAGCGACGTTGAATTCGTCGCGGTGGCCCATCCCGAACACGCCCTGCATCGCCTCAACCGCGAGCTGACGTTCCAGGATCTGGAGAGCCAGTTGCAAGTGGTGATCCGCGACTCCGGACGCCAGCAACCTCGCGACGTGGGTTGGCTCGGCGCCGAGCAGCGCTGGACCGTCGGCAGCCTGGCCACCGCCGCGACCTTCGTAGGCAGCGGCCTGGGCTTCGCCTGGCTGCCCCGGCACATGATTGAGCGGGAACTCAAGGAAGGCACGCTTAAACAGCTACCCTTGGATCAGGGCGGCAGCCGCAACCCGAGCTTCTATCTGTATTCGAACAAGGAAAAACCCCTGGGCCCGGCCACGCAGATCCTGATCGAACTGCTGCGCACCTTCGACACCGCGCCACTGGATGCGCCGTTCGCAGCCCCTGAACAAGCCTGACAAGGAGTTCACCGATGGCCTATTTCGAGCACGAAGGTTGCAACCTGCACTACGAGGAATACGGCCACGGCACGCCCTTGGTATTGGTCCACGGGCTGGGTTCCAGTACCCAGGATTGGGAAAAACAGATCCCGGTGCTGTCCACCCACTATCACCTGATCGTGGTGGATGTGCGCGGCCACGGCCGCTCCGACAAGCCGCGCGGGCGCTACAGCATCGAAGGTTTCAGCGCCGACCTGAGCGCCCTGATCGAACACCTGGGCCTGGGCCCGGTGCATCTGGTGGGCTGGTCCATGGGCGGCATGATCTGTTTTCAACTGGCAGTGGATGACCCCGGACGGCTCAAGAGCCTGTGCATCGTCAACAGCGCGCCCGAAGTCAAAGTCCGCACGCCCGACGATTGCTGGCAATGGTTCAAGCGCTGGAGCCTGATGCGCCTGCTCAGCCTGGAAACCATCGGCAAGGCCCTCGGCGCCAAGTTGTTCCCCAAGCCCGAACAAACCGAGTTACGCCTGGAAATGGCCCGGCGCTGGGCAAAGAACGACAAACGTGCTTATCTCGCCAGCTTCGATGCGATCGTAGGCTGGGGCGTTCAGGAACGACTTTCGCAGGTTGCCTGTCCAACCCTCGTCATCTGCGCCGACCACGACTACACCCCGGTGGCGCTGAAAGAAGCCTATGTAAAACTGCTGCCCGACGCACGGCTGGTGGTCATCGCCGATTCACGGCACGCTACCCCGCTGGATCAATCCGAACGCTTCAACCAAACCCTGCTCGACTTTTTGACCGCAACCGATTCCACCACTCAGGATCACTGACCCCATGCTGAAAAAAATCGCCCTTGCCGCCGGCACCGTACTGTTTGCCGCCAACCTGATGGCTGCGACACCCGCCAAGGCACCGCATGTATTACTGGACACCACCAACGGCCAGATCGAAATCGAACTGGACCCGGTCAAGGCCCCCATCAGTACCAAGAACTTCCTTGAGTACGTAGACAGCGGCTTCTACAACAACACGATTTTTCACCGCGTGATCCCGGGCTTCATGGCCCAGGGCGGCGGCTTTACCCAACAGATGCAGCAAAAAGACACCAAGGCACCGATCAAGAACGAAGCCAGCAATGGCCTGCACAACGTTCGCGGCACCTTGTCGATGGCGCGCACCTCCAACCCGGACTCGGCCACCAGCCAGTTCTTCATCAACGTGGCCGACAACGCGTTCCTCGACCCGGGCCGTGACGCCGGTTACGCGGTGTTCGCCAAAGTGGTCAAGGGCATGGACGTAGTGGACATCATCGTCAACTCCCAGACCACGACCAAACAAGGCATGCAAAACGTGCCGATCGACCCTGTGCTCATCAAGTCGGCCAAGCGCGTCGACTGAAGAGGCACACGGCAAGCCTGGGTGGCGCGGTGATCCCCCGCCGCCCATAGCAAAAAGGAGAGCCCTTGCCAGGGCATTGACTGATGGTTTATCGCCGTTTCGAAACACTGATCGATATCTTCCGCGACGCCCCGACCTCGGCCCCACCGAACCGCGTCCTGCCCTTCTACACCTATTACCTGAAACAGGTCTGGCCCAGCTTCGCCGTACTGCTGGTGGTCGGCCTGATCGGCGCCCTGATCGAAGTGGCGCTGTTCAGCTACCTGAGCCGCATCATCGACCTGACCCAGGGCACGCCCAATGTGGACTTCTTCAAGGTCCATGGCCTGGAGCTGGCCTGGATGGCCGTGGTGGCGCTGATCTTCCGGCCGATCTTCGTGGCCCTGCATGACCTGCTCGTGCACCAGACCCTGAGCCCCAGCATGACCAGCCTGATTCGCTGGCAGAACCACAGCTACGTGCTCAAGCAGAGCCTGAATTTCTTCCAGAACGACTTCGCCGGGCGCATCGCCCAGCGCATCATGCAGACCGGCAACTCCCTGCGTGACTCGGCGGTTCAGGCCGTGGATGCCCTGTGGCACGTGCTGATCTACGCCGTCAGTTCCCTGGTGCTGTTCGCCGAAGCCGACTGGCGCCTGATGATCCCGCTGCTGATGTGGATTGCCGCCTACATCGGCGCACTCTGCTATTTCGTGCCACGGGTCAAGGAGCGCTCGGTGGTGTCGTCCGATGCCCGCTCCAAACTGATGGGGCGGATCGTCGATGGCTACACCAACATCACCACCCTCAAGCTGTTCGCCCATACCAATTTCGAACAGCAATACGCCCGCGAAGCCATCCAGGAGCAGACCGAAAAAGCCCAGTTGGCTGGCCGGGTCGTGACCAGCATGGACCTGGTCATCACCAGCATGAACGGGCTGCTGATCGTCGGCACCACCGCGCTGGCATTGTGGCTCTGGACCCAGTCGCTGATCAGCGTCGGCGCCATCGCGTTGGCCACCGGGCTGGTGATACGCATCGTCAACATGTCCGGCTGGATCATGTGGGTCGTCACCGGCATCTTCGAAAACATCGGCATGGTCCAGGATGGTTTGCAGACCATCGCCCAGCCGGTCAGTGTCACCGACCGCGATCAGGCCAAGCCTCTGGCCGTGGCCCGGGGCGAGGTGCGTTTCGAGCACGTGGATTTCCACTATGGCAAGAAAAGTGGCGTGATCGGCGACCTCAACCTGACCATCAAGCCCGGCGAGAAAATCGGCCTGATCGGCCCGTCCGGCGCGGGTAAATCCACCTTGGTCAACCTGCTGCTGCGCCTCTATGACGTGCAAGGCGGGCGCATTCTCATCGATGGCCAGGACATCGCCGAAGTCGGCCAGGAAAGCCTGCGCGAACGCATCGGCATGATCACCCAGGACACGTCGCTGCTGCATCGTTCGATTCGCGAGAACCTGCTCTACGGCAAACCCGACGCCACCGATGCGCAACTCTGGGAAGCCGTGCGCAAGGCCCGGGCCGATGAGTTCATCCCACTGCTGTCGGACGCCGAAGGCCGCACCGGCTTCGATGCCCATGTGGGTGAGCGCGGCGTGAAACTGTCCGGCGGCCAGCGCCAGCGCATCGCTATCGCGCGGGTACTGCTCAAGGACGCGCCGATCCTGATCATGGACGAAGCGACGTCAGCGCTGGACTCGGAAGTCGAGGCGGCGATCCAGGAAAGCCTCGAGACCTTGATGCAAGGCAAGACCGTGATCGCCATCGCCCACCGCCTCTCCACCATCGCCCGGATGGACCGATTGGTGGTGCTGGAGAATGGCCGCATCGCCGAAACCGGCAGCCATGCCGAACTGCTGGCCCATGGCGGGTTGTATGCCCGATTGTGGCAGCATCAGACCGGGGGGTTTGTGGGGATCGACTGAGCTTCTACAGACAGGTGGTGTGGGATCGTGTGGGAGCAAGACTTGCCCGCGATGAAGATAACGCGGTCTCCCGGATGGCCCGAGGCGCCTGCATCGCGAGCAAGCTTTGCTCCCACAGCCCAGTGTCCGAGCGCCATTCTGAAAAATTCTGTCCAGGATCCATTTAGCCCGCACCGCAACGACATACTCCCCCTCGACCACGGCCAAAACCGCCACCGTCCATGACGCTGGCGGTTTTTTTGTCGCTGGATTTGTTGCAGCACTCTGCTGTACTCAGCCCAGGTTCTGGAGATGAACCTGTCGTAATACTGCTGGATGCATAACCGATTATCACGACTGTTTTATCAAGGAAGCTTATGTCTTTACTCAAACGTTCAACGACTGAGTTGTTGGGTACGTTCTGGCTGGTATTGGGCGGCTGCGGCAGCGCGGTATTGGCCGCCTCCGGGATTGGCGTGCTGGGGGTTGCCCTGGCGTTCGGCCTGACGGTGTTGACCATGGCATTCGCCATCGGGCATATCTCGGGTTGCCACCTGAACCCGGCGGTGTCGGTGGGCTTGTACGTGGGCGGGCGGTTTCCGGCCAGGGAGTTGCCTGCCTACATCGTTGCCCAAGTCATAGGGGGTGTACTGGCCGCCGCATTGATCTACTTCATCGCCAGCGGCAAGGAAGGCTTTGACCTGGCCGCGTCCGGCCTGGCAGCGAACGGTTATGGCGAGCATTCGCCGGGTGGGTATTCGATGGCGACCGGTTTTGTCACCGAGCTGGTCATGACGGCAATGTTCATCCTGATCATCCTCGGCGCCACCGATAAACGCGCGCCCGCCGGGCTGGCACCGATTGCCATCGGCCTGGCCCTGACGCTCATTCACCTGATCTCGATTCCGGTCACCAACACGTCCGTCAACCCGGCCCGCAGTACCGGTCCGGCGCTGATTGTCGGTGGCTGGGCCATCGAGCAACTGTGGCTGTTCTGGGTAGCGCCGCTGCTGGGTGCCGTCATCGGCGGTGTCTCGTACCGCTGGCTGGGCCAGGAAAACCGCTGAGTCACACCCGCGAAAATCAGCACTGCCGATAAGGCAGTGCTGTTTTCGCCTCTTCGGCATACGCCAGCACACCCTCCTGTTCCCGGGCGAGAAAATCTTCGACCGCCGCTTTCAAACCAGGGTGGCGCAGGTAATGCCATGAGCGGGTAATCACCGGCTCGAACCCGCGAATCAATTTGTGCTCACCCTGGGCACCGGCGTCAAAACGCTGCAAGCCATGGGCAATCGCGTAGTCCATGCCTTGATAGAAACAGGTCTCGAAGTGCAGGCGGTCGAACTCCGCCAGACAGCCCCAATAACGTCCGTAGAAACTGTCGCCACCCACCAGGCTGAACGCCATCGCCACCGGCCGCGAACCTTGCTTGGCCAGCACCACGCGAATGGCCTCGGGCATGCGTTCGGCCAGCAGGCTGAAAAACGCTCGGGTCAAGTAAGGCGCCTGCCGTCGTATCGCGTAGGTGTTGGCGTAACAGGCGTAGACAAAATCCCACTGCGCCTCGTCCAACTGATGACCTTCGAGCCATTCGAACGCGATGCCCTGCCCCGCCACTTGCTCACGCTCCTTGCGCATCTGCTTGCGCTTGCGGGAACTGAGCGCATCGAGAAAATCCTGGAAGTCGCGATAACCGCGATTCTGCCAGTGATACTGGCAGCCGATCCGCTGCAGCCAGCCTTCTTGCCCGGCAAGCGCCGCGTCGGTGAAGGCATCGGTGAAGTTGATGTGGGCACTGGAAAGCCCTTCGATCTCCAGGTACCCCGGCAAGCTGCCCAGCAGCTCCAGGCCATCTTCCCCGCGCGCCGCCAGCAACCGCGGGCCACTGACCGGGCTGAACGGCACCGCCGTCAACAGCTTGGGGTAATAGTCGATGCCAGCGCGGGCGCAAGCGTCGGCCCAGGCGTGGTCGAACACGTATTCGCCGTAGGAATGCCACTTGCGGTAACTGGGCAAGGCCGCCAGCAGATGACCGTCTTCAATGTGCAGCAAATGCTCGGCTTGCCAACCGGATTGCGGGCCCAGGCTGGCACTGTCTTCCAGGGTGCTCAGGAAGGCGTGGCGCAGGAACGGTTGATTGGCGGGCACCAGCGCGTCCCACTCGGGCGGCGCGATGGCGGACAGGCTGTCCAAGACGTGAAGCGGCATGCGATTCCTCGATAGCCAGACGACGGATGGAGCGAGTATCGCCGATCCTGACCGGGCGCACATAAAAAAACCCCGCCAGAGGCGGGGTTCAAAGGAGCGCTTTAACGGATGAAGTCAGAGCGGTGTATCAAGTCAACGCGATTTAGAACACGTACTGGGCACGCATCACAAAACCGTCGCCATCGTCGTCGCCATTGGCGTTGGTGACTTTGTCGGTCTTGGCCTTGATGTAGGCAGCGGAGATTTTCACCGCTTCGTTGGCGTACCAGTTCACGCCCAGGTTGTGCACCTTGGCTTCGGCATCGCCTACTTCACGAGTCGCCGAGGCAGTGGTGATGTTGTCGTCTTCGACGGTCATGCTGTCGAAGCGGTAGAACACTTCCCAGGCGCCGATGGATTTGTTCTGAGGCTTGATCGCGTCAAACTTGCCGACTTTATAGCCGCGGGATTCACCGGTGAGGGTGTAGGCACCCTGGACGTAGAAGCCGTGGCCTTTGATGTCTTCGAAGGCGGCGCTGTCAGCCTTGGTCTTGCGGGAGATGTACTCACCCTGGATCGACGCAGGACCCATGGCGAAAGCGGCTTCCAGGCCGAAGGCGGTGTCAGTGTCGTACGAACCGGCCGGCGAGTTGTTGGCGCCGCCCAGGACCGGACGGTTGCCGTTAGGGCCGGCGTCGTTGCCACCCAGGGTTTCAACGCCACGCATGCCCAGGCGGGAGCGGTAACGTGCGTCGAACGCGGTGTCCGAAACGTCACGCGAGGCCACGTTCAAACCGAAGTGCAGCACGTTGCCGGCTTCGTGCATCGGTGCGAATACAAAGCGACCGTTGACTTGCTTGACGCTGTCGCCGTCGGTGTCGTCGGTGTCCTTGCTGAACACGCCAGCCGAGGCATAGAACGAATCGGCGAAGGTGCTGGAAGCCTGGATGCCCAGGCCGTTCTGATGGCTGTTGGCCCAGTCGATCAGGTCGTAGGCGGCGTTACGCTCAGGTGCAGTCACCCACTTGGAGCTGGTGGCTTTTTCCAGGCCGAAATCGGGGTCAAAACGACCGACCTTGATCGAGACCGGCTTGAAGCCGTTATAGGCCAGGGACGCTTCGTCGAAGTAGCCGTTATCGGAGTCGCCACTGTTGTGGGACATGTCGTAGTTGATGGTGTAGGCCCAATCCGTGTACAGCACGCCGGACAGTTCCAGGAAGGCGCGACGGATGTAAGCGGCGTCGGCCGATTTACCGTTGTCGGTGTAGATACCATCGAACTGGCTGTAGTCAGCCTGCAGACGACCACCGAGCTTGAAGCTGAACTCTTTGTCAGTGGTAGCGACCTCAAGGCCGCCCTTGGTTTTGACTACGATATCGGCGCCATCGGTAGTGACGGTGCCGGCGAAAGCCTGGGCGGTTACTGCCATTGCCAGTGCGCTGGCGGCAACACCTGCGAAGTGCTTGCGGATCATCGAAGAATTCCCCTGTTGGTAGTCTATGCGTTAGAAAACACGCGGAACTGGGCCCGCTGGTGTTGGGAGGGGATCTTGGCGATGGGTTGTGTCAGGCGAGTTGCTATCACATAAAGATTTTATGACAGCGGAACTTTTTACTTCGAATGGGAATAACAAATCCAGCCATGGAGAACCTGTGGGAGCGAGCTTGCTCGCTCCCACAGGGGGTTGGTGTATATCGCGGTTTAGCGGATGTTTCTGCGGCGCTCGGCGGCGAGTTTCTCGGCGAGGTGATCCAGGTCGGGGATCGGCGGTTGCGGCAGTTTCCTGAGGGTCGCCTGCATCAGGCGCATCTGGCGGATAAAACGCCGGCAGTTGGGGCAGAACATCAGGTGATGACGCACCATCAGGCGTTCACGAAAACTTAACTGGCCGTCGAGATAATCGCTGGAGCGCGCCACTTGTTCCTTGCAGGTCAGCATTCGCCGGTTTCCTCGAAATGTTCAACGGTCGCGAAGACTTTCAGCCGGGCGCGATGCAACAGCACTCGCACATTGGAGAGCGAAATATCCAGAAGATTACAGATTTCTTCCAGCTCCAGCCCCTGGCGTTCCCGCAGGTTCAGCACGCTGCCTTGCAGTTCCGACAGGCTGAGCAATGTGTGCTCCAGGCAATCGCGTAATTCCTCCATCGTGAGCAGCGCCTCAGGCGTGTCCTGGTGCCAGGCGAACGGCGCCAGCAGCCAATGACCATCGGCGGCGAAACGATCATCGCCGAGGATGCCATGGGGTGACGGCAGATCGTCGAGCAACACCTCCCGACGGTTCTGCTTGTAGCGCCCCTTGGCGGCGTTGGCGGTGATGGTCAGCAGCCAGGTCTTGAGGCTGGAACGCCCCTGGAACCCACTGAGATTGCGCACCACCGACAGCCACGCGTCCTGCACCACTTCGTCGACATGGCGACTGCCGACGATGGCATAGGCCACGGCGCGCATCGGGCTCTGGTAGGCGCTGACCAGTTCCCTGTAGGCCTGCTGCTCACCGGCCAGGAGACGTTGGAGCAGGAGGCTGTCATCGGTGACCGTCATTCAATGCCCTATTGCTGGATAGATCGCGGTTGTGGCGGGGACTTATGTGGGAGCAAGGCTTGCCCGCGATGAAGGTGACGCGGTCTTCCGGGAAACCGAGGCGCCTGCATCGCGAGCAAGCTTTGCTCCCACAGGTTCCACAAGCCATAGGCCATAGGCCAGCAGGAATAAATCCTCTGGCCGCTAAAGTGGATCAACGCTTGCGCAAAATCACGCTGCCAATCGAATAACCGGCGCCGAACGAACTGAGCACGGCGACCGAGCCGCTGGGCAGGTCATCCTGGTATTTGTGGAACGCAATCACCGAACCGGCCGAACTGGTGTTGGCGTAGCGGTCGAGGATCACCGGTGCTTCCTCTTCGGTGGCTTCGCGCCCCAGCAGTTTGCGCACGATCAAGTGGTTCATGCTCAGGTTGGCCTGGTGCAGCCAGAAGCGCTTCACCTCGCCTACGTTCAGCTGGTTTTCTTCCAGGTGAGCGCCGATCAGCTCGGCCACCATCGGGCAGACGTCGCGGAACACCTTGCGGCCTTCCTGGACGAACAACTTGTCGCGGCTACCGGCGCCCTCTTGCGAGGCGCGGTTGAGGAAGCCGAAGTTGTTGCGGATGTTGTTGGAGAACTTGGTCAGCAGCTTGGTGCTGACCACGTCGAACTGGTACGGCGAAGTCGCCAGGTCCGCCCGCTCGATGATCACGGCGGTGGCCGCGTCGCCGAAGATGAAGTGGCTGTCGCGATCGCGGAAGTTCAGGTGACCGGTGCACACTTCCGGGTTGACCATCAGGATCGCCCGGGCCTGGCCCAGTTGCACGCTGTTGGCCGCTGCCTGGATGCCGAAAGTGGCCGAGGAACAGGCCACGTTCATGTCGAAACCGAAACCTTCGATACCCAGGGCTTCCTGGACCTCGATGGCGATGGCCGGATACGGGCGCTGCAGGTTGGAACAGGCGACGATCACCCCGTCGATGTCGGCGACGGTGCGGCCGGCGCGCTCCAGGGCCTGCTTCGCGGCACCGATGGCCATTTCGCACAGCACCGACCACTCGTCGTTGGAGCGCTCGGGCAAGCGTGGGGTCATGCGTTGTGGATCGAGAATACCGTCCTTGTCCATGACAAAGCGGCTCTTGATGCCGGAGGCCTTTTCGATGAACGCCGCGTTGGATTCGGTCAAGGCCTCGACTTCACCGCGCGCGATGGCGTCGGCGTTGTCGGCGTTGAATTGCGCGACATAGGTATTGAAAGATTGCACCAGCTCTTCGTTGGAGATGCTGTTGGCCGGGGTGTACAGGCCGGTGCCGCTGATGACGACGTTATGCATGGTCGTGTCTCTGATCTGTTCAGGCAGAAAGCATTGGCACCGACGTACCAATACACAAAGGGACTTTTCCCATCCGGGGAAGCAGCCCTGGCATCGCTTTATTCCGATCCGCCCGGGGCATTGAAGCTCAAAACCACGGGACCGGCATTTATAGCCGCGAAGTTTGCCATAAACGCTGGCGTTTGGCCCATTCTCCCTTCACTACAACACCATACCCTGTGGGAGCGAGCTTGCTCGCGATAGCGCTGGTTCAGCCAGCATTGATGTTGACTGATACACCGCTATCGCGAGCAAGCTCGCTCCCACAGGGGTTTCACAGGAGTTGACGGGTTTTGCCATCAACCCTCCACCTGCCCCCACTGCTTGCCCAGGCGCTTGTCCGAGATCGGCACCTTGGTCCCCAGTTGCTGGGCGAACAGCGACACCCGGTATTCCTCCAGCCACCAGCGGTACAGCTCCAGTTGCGGATCGCGCTTGCCTTCCTGGGCATGTTTGCTGGCGCGGGCCTGGTATTGAGCCCAGAGGTTCGACAGCTCGCCGCTCCAGACCCGGTCCTTCTGCACCTGGCTACCGAGCTTCTCGAAGCGTTGCTCGATGGCCTTGAGGTAGCGCGGCAGTTCCTTGAGCCATTGATGTGGGGTTTCGCGGACGAAGCCCGGGTACACCAGGTGGCTGAGTTGCTGCTTGATGTCGTTCAGCGCCACGGCCTGGGCCAGGTCGATCTTGCCCTTGAAGCGTTTTTGCAGGCCATGCCAGAGCTTGAGGATGTCCAGGGTCAGCTTCGCCAGGCGTTCGGCGTGCTCGGTCCAGCCGCCGCGCTTGCGCTCGGCCAGGGTGGCCAGCGCGGCGCCGTCACGGGGCAGGCTCGCTTCGCCTTCAAGCACACAACTGTCGAGGCTGGCGAGCAGGATGTCTTCCACCAGGCTGTCGATGCGGCCCAGGTCGCGGTACAGCAGGCCCAGCTCCGTCAGCCCCGGCAGCTTGCCGCGCAGGAACTTGGCCGACTCGGCCAATTGCTGCATCAACAAGCGCTGCAAGGCGCGGCGATGCTGGAACTCGGCTTCGGCCGGCGTCGGGAAACGCCCTTCCTTGACCACGCCGCCCTCTTCCACCAGCGCCGGGTAGACCGTCATCGACAGCCCGGCGATCTTCTGTTGGGTTTTCTCGGCCACCGGGGCGAAGACCTTCGCCTCCACCGGTGCCTGGCTTTTCGCCGTTTGCGGTACGGCCAGGGCGGCCTGGCTGGCTTCGGCAAAACGCGCCGTCAGCTCGGCCAGGTCACGACCCTCGCCGAGGAACTTGCCTTGGCCGTCGACGATTTCCAGGTTCATGCGCAGGTGGCTTTCCACCTGCTGGGCCGCTTCGGTCCAGGCTTCGTCACTGACCCGCGCCCCGGTCATGCGCAGCAGCTCACGGCCCAGGGACTGCGGCAAAGAGCCCTCGGCGAAGGTGATGCGCTGCAGCGCCGCCTTGACGAAATCCGGCACCGGCACGAAGTTCTTGCGCAAGGCCTTGGGCAGGTTGCGCACCAGGGCGATGCACTTGGCTTCGATCACCCCCGGCACCAGCCATTCCAGGCGTTCCGGCGGCAGCATCGGCAGCAGTGGCGCCGGCACTCGCAGGGTCACGCCATCGCGGGGATGGTTGGGCTCGAAGTGATAACTCAGCGGCAAGGTCAGGTCGCCGACGCGCAAGGTGTCCGGGTAATGCGCGGCGGTGACTTCACTGGCTTCGCGGGCCAGCACGTCTTCTTCGCGCATGATCAGCAGTTGCGGGTCTTTCTGGCTGTTGATCCGGTACCAGCTGTCGAACGTCGCGGTCTGGTGGATCTCTGCCGGCAAGCGCGCGTCGTAGAAGGCAAACAGGGTATCCTCGTCCGCCAGGATGTCGCGGCGACGGGCCTTGGCCTCCAGCTCGTCGAGTTGTTCCAGCAGTTTGGTATTGGCACTCAGGCACTTGGCCCTGGACTGGATCTCGCCGCGCACCAACGCCTCGCGGATGAACAGTTCACGGGAGACCACCGGGTCCACCGGCCCGTAATGCACTGGCCGGCGACCGACGACGATGAGCCCGAACAGGGTGATTTGCTCATAGGCCACCACCTGCCCGCGCTTCTTCTCCCAATGGGGTTCGAAGTGGTTTTTCTTGATCAGGTGCCCGGCCAGCGGTTCGATCCAGTCCGGTTCGATCTTGGCGACCATGCGCGCATACAGCTTGGTGGTTTCCACCAACTCGGCGGTCATCAGCCATTGCGGACGCTTCTTGCCCAGGCCCGACGAGGGGTGGACCCAGAACCGCCGCTGGCGAGCACCGAGGTAGTCGCCATCTTCGGTTTTCTGGCCGATCTGGCTCAACAGGCCCGAGAGCACCGCCTTGTGCAATTTCGGGAAGTCGGCCGGTTCTTTGTTGAGGCTCAGCTGCATGTCGCGGCAGATCAGGCTCAACTGCCGATGGGAATCACGCCACTCGCGCAGGCGCAGGTAATTGAGGAAGTTCTTGCGGCACCAGTTGCGCAGCGGGCTGGCGGTCAGGGCCTGGCGCTGCTCTTCGAAACCGCGCCACAGGTTGACCAGCCCGGCGAAGTCCGAATCCGCGTCCTTCCACTGGGCGTGGGCCTGGTCCGCCGCCTGTTGGCGCTCCGGCGGACGCTCGCGCGGGTCCTGGATCGACATGGCGCTGGCGACGATCAGCACTTCCTGCAAACTGCCCAGCTTCGCCGCTTCCAACAGCATGCGGCCCATGCGCGGGTCCACCGGCAGGCGCGCCAACTGGCGACCGAGCGGGGTCAACTGGCTGTTGCGGTCCACCGCCGACAATTCTTGCAGCAGGTTGAAACCGTCACTGATGGCCTTGCCATCCGGCGGCTCGATGAACGGGAAATCGGTGATCTCGCCGAGACGCAGGTGCAGCATCTGCAGGATCACCGCCGCCAAGTTGGTGCGCAGGATTTCCGGGTCGGTGAATTCCGGCCGTCCAAGAAAATCTTCTTCGCTGTACAACCGCACGCAGATCCCCGGCTCGACCCGCCCGCAGCGGCCCTTGCGCTGGTTGGCGCTGGCCTGGGAAATGGCTTCGATGGGCAAGCGCTGGACCTTGGCCCGATAGCTGTAGCGGCTGATGCGCGCGGTGCCGCTGTCAATCACGTAGCGGATGCCCGGCACGGTCAGCGAGGTTTCGGCGACGTTGGTCGCCAGCACCACGCGACGGCCCGGATGGGACTGAAAGATCCGCTGCTGTTCAGCCGGCGACAGGCGCGCATACAGCGGCAGAATCTCGGTGTGCTTGAGCTGGGCCTTGCGCAGCATCTCCGCCGCGTCGCGAATTTCCCGCTCGCCCGGCAGGAACACCAGCACGTCCCCAGGGCTGCGCCGCTCGCTGCGCTCGTAGGCGGCGATTTCGTCGAGGGTGGCGAGGATTGCCTGGTCGACGGTCAAGTCGTCTTCGACCCGGTTGCCTTCCTCGTCTTGCTCCAGGGTCAGCGGGCGATACCAGGTTTCCACCGGGAAGGTGCGGCCCGAGACTTCCACGATCGGCGCGTCATCGAAATGCTTGGAGAAGCGCTCCAGGTCGATGGTCGCCGAGGTGATGATGACTTTCAGGTCCGGACGGCGCGGCAGCAGGGTCTTGAGGTAGCCGAGCAGGAAGTCGATGTTCAGGCTGCGTTCGTGGGCTTCGTCGACGATGATCGTGTCGTAGCGCTCGAGGTAGCGGTCGTTCTGGGTCTCGGCCAGCAGGATGCCGTCGGTCATCAGCTTGATCAGGGTGTTGGCGTCGCTCTGGTCCTCGAACCGCACCTGATAACCCACCAGCGCGCCCAACGGCGTGGCCAGTTCCTCGGCCACTCGGCTCGCCACACTGCGCGCGGCAATCCGCCGCGGTTGGGTGTGGCCGATCAAGCCATGCTGGCCGCGACCGATTTCCAGGCAGATCTTCGGCAACTGCGTGGTTTTGCCCGAGCCGGTTTCGCCGGCAATGATCAGCACCTGGTGCTTGAGCAGCGCGTCCTTGATTTCGTCGCGCTTGGCGGCAATCGGCAAATTATCGTCGTAGCGAATCACCGGCAGGCTCGCCTTGCGCGCCAGCACCTGATCGCACGACGCCTGCATGCGCGTCACCCACTGGGCCAGCTTGGCCTCGTCGGGTTTCTTGCGCAGCTCGAGCAACTGGCGCCGCAACCGGTGACGGTCGGCGAGCATGGCGTGGTCGAGGTTTTTCAGCAGCTTGTCGATAGCAGGGGCTTGGTCAGTCATCAGGTACGCAAGGGTCGTCGGTTTGAGCAGGGGGCGATTGTCGCAGATTTGCGTACATGTGGGAGCAAGGCTTGCCCGCGATGAAGATGACGCGGTCTCCCGGGGGACCGAGGCGCCTGTATCGCGAGCAAGCTTTGCTCCCACAGGTGTTGGCTTGTTCCCACGCTCCGCGTGGGAATTCCTCAACGGACACTCTGCGTTCGGCCCTTTGGGACGCGGAGCGTCCCAAAGGGTTATTCGTTGTCCAGGTCCTTGCGCCGATACGGGAACACATCGATCACCTTCCCCGCCCGGATCGCCTCTTGCAGGCCTTTCCAATAGTCGGCGTTGTACAACTCGCCGTGCAACTGGTCGAACAGCTTGCGCTGCCCGGCGTCGGCGAACAGGAACGGCGGGAACTCTTCGGGGAAGACGTCCAGCGGGCCGATGGAATACCAGGGCTCGGAGGCCATTTCGTCTTCCGGTGTACGGGGTTGGGGGATGTGGCGGAAGTTGGCTTCGGTCAGGAAGCAGATTTCATCGTAGTCGTAGAACACCACGCGGCCGTGGCGGGTCACGCCGAAGTTCTTGAGCAGCATGTCGCCGGGGAAGATATTGGCCGCCGCCAGTTGCTTGATGGCCAGGCCATAGTCTTCCAGCGCCTCGCGCACCTGGTCCTGGTTGGCGTTTTCCAGGTACAGGTTCAGCGGCGTCATGCGCCGTTCGGTCCAGCAGTGACGAATCAGCACCGTGTCGCCTTCCACCGACACCGTGGACGGCGCCACGTCCAGCAGTTCCTCCAGGCACGCCGGCTCGAACTTGCTCAGGGGAAAACGAAAATCGGCGAATTCCTGGGTATCGGCCATGCGCCCGACCCGGTCGACGCTCTTCACCAGGCGGTACTTCTCGATCACCGTGGCCCGGTCGACGTTTTTCGACGGCGAGAAACGGTCCTTGATGATCTTGAACACCGTGTTGAAGCCCGGCAGGGTGAACACGCTCATGACCATGCCGCGCACACCCGGGGCCATGATGAACTGGTCGTCGGTGTTCGCCAGGTGGTTGATCAACGCTCGGTAGAACTCGGACTTGCCATGCTTGTAGAAACCGATGGAGGTGTACAACTCGGCGATGTGCTTGCCCGGCAGGATGCGCTTGAGAAAGCCGATGAATTCCGCCGGCACTGGCACGTCCACCATGAAGTACGAGCGGGTGAACGAGAAGATGATCGACACCTGCGCCTCGTCGGTAATCAGCGCATCGATCTGGATACCCCGGCCCTCGCGGTGCAACAGCGGAATCACCAACGGCCATTGGTCCTCACGGGTATAGATCCGGCCCACCAGGTAGGCGCCCTTGTTGCGATAGAGCACTGAAGAAAACAACTCCACCGTCAGCTCAGGGTCCTTGCAGACCCAGTCCGGCAGGTTCTCGCGCAACTGCGCTTCGAGGCGCTGCAGGTCACCCGGCAAGTCGGCGTAGTCCTCGCTGAAACGGTAATCGGCGAACACGCTCGCCAGCATCCGATCCAACTGCCCCTGGGGTTTGTAGGTGCGGGTCTGGGCGGCACGGGCCCGGCGCAGGCTGGGCCGGGTGGTATGGATGAACATGGTGCCGTCGCTGATCAGGTCGTGGCTGAACAACCCGCAGAAGATCGAGTTGTACCAGGTTTCCGACAGCTCATCGTCGAAGCGCAGGTCGATCAGGCTGATGTAGGCGCTCTTGACCAGCGGCCAGCAGCTCACGTCCATCAGGGTTTCGTCATCGAAGGCCTTGTGCAGCCTGGCAACGGTTTCGAAGACTTTTTCTTCATACAAGTTGATGCGCGCCGCCGAAGCCGCTTGCGCCTCCAGCCACAGCGCCTGCTCGAACCGGGCGCGGGCGCCGTCGGTGATCTGCCGGAAATGCTCACGATAATCGTCGAAGCCGTCGAGTATCGAACGGGCGATTTCGATGGCGGGCCATGGCTGCGGCATAGGGTAAACCTCGGCGGGTCATGCTTGTTATTGGCGATTGAGCTTAGAGGCCAATCACGCGGCAACGCAACCATTGCCATCGCTATTCAGGGCGGCGACACTTGCCGCCCAATCAAGGAAGGAATGACTCGTGAACCTCGTCGATATCCTGCGTTTACTGTCACTGGCCGCTATCTGGGGCGCCAGTTTCCTGTTCATGCGCATTATCGCCCCCGTCATTGGCACAATCCCCACTGCTTTTTTTCGCGTGTCCATCGCCTTCGTCGGGCTGTTGGTGATCCTGGCCCTGATGCGCGTCGACTGGAATTTTCGCGGCAAGCTCAAAGTCGTGATGGGGCTGGGCCTGATCAACTCGGGCATTCCGGCCACGTTCTATTCGTTGGCGGCCCAGGTGCTGCCGGCCGGTTACTCGGCGATCTTCAACGCCACCACGCCGTTGATGGGGGTGTTGATCGGCGGCTTGTTCTTCAGCGAAAAACTCACCCCAGCCAAGGTCAGCGGTGTCTGCCTGGGCCTGCTCGGCGTCGGCATCCTGACCCGCGCCGGCCCGGTAGCGTTCGACCTGCAACTGCTGATGGGCGCCCTTGCCTGCCTGCTGGCCACGACCTGCTACGGCTTTGCCGGTTTCCTCACCCGGCGCTGGCTCGATCAGCAAGGTGGCTTGGACAGCCGTCTCTCGGCCCTGGGCAGCATGTTCGGCGCCACGGTGTTCTTGCTGCCGCTGTTTGGCTACAGCGTCATCAGCCAACCACCGGCCAGCTGGGGTGGCTGGAGCGTCTGGTTGTCGCTGCTGGGGCTGGGTCTGGTGTGTACTGCGCTGGCGTACATCCTTTATTTCCGCCTGCTCAGTTCCATCGGCCCGGTCAAATCCATGACCGTGACCTTCCTGATTCCGCCGTTCGGCGTGCTGTGGGGGGCGTTGTTGCTGGATGAGCCGTTGGGGATGGCGCATCTGTATGGCGGGGTGTTGATTGCGGCGGCGTTGTGGTTGGTGCTCAAGCCTGGGGTGGTGAAACCGGCTGAGGTGTCTGCCCGGTAATTCATCGGCGCGGCGCAAGATGCCATCGCGGGCAAGCCTTGCTCCCACAAGGACTACACATAACCTGTGGGAGCAAGGCTTGCCCGCGATGGCGGTTGCTCAGTCAACGAGCAGCCAAAGCTCAGCGACTTTTACGAAACACAAACACCAACCCCACGATGATCAGCACCATCCCCAGTAAGCTCAACAACGCCAGCCGGTTGCCAAACACCAGGTAATCCATGATCGCCGTCACCGCCGGCACCAGGTAGAACAGGCTGGTGACATTCACCAGGTTGCCGCGGGCGATCAGTCGGTACAGCAGCAATGTCGCCAGCACCGACACCACCAGCCCCATCCACAACACCGGCACGAAAAACCCCGTGCTGTACTCGAAGTGAAACGGTTGGAACGGCACGAACACCGCGCACAGCACCAGCCCGGCCAGGTACTGCACCGGCAGCGTGCCCAGGGGGTTGTCGGTGATGCGCTTCTGCATGATCGAACCAGCCGTCATGCTCACCAGCGCCAGCAACCCGCAGATCATCCCGGCCAGGGACATGCCGGCCAGGCCGATGCCCTGGTACACCACCATGATCAACCCGACCAACCCCAGCATCAGGCCGAACATCCGCGACCAGGAACGCTGCCGTTCCATGAGCACCACGGTCAGGATCGGTTGCACGCCCATCAGGGTTGCCATGACCCCCGGCGTGACACTCATTTGCAGCGCCAGCAGATAAAAAATCTGATAGGCGCCCAGCAGCACCAACCCGGTGGTCGCCGCGTACAGCATCGGCTTGCCGGTCTTGGGCAGCTTGAACTTGAGCAACGGAATCAACAGCACCAGCGCCGACAGCGCAATGGCAAAACGGATCAGCAAAAAGGCGAAGGGAGAAGCGTGGGCCAGGCCCAGCTTGGAAAAGATCGCCCCACTGCTCCACAGCAAAACGAACAGGCTCGTGGAAGCCGCCGCCAACAAGGCGTTTTTGGAAAGGGAAAACATGGATACCACCTGTAGTCAGGCAAAAAGCCAACTCAGCCGAGGCTGAAGTCCAGTAGTTTTTTCAGGCGGGCACAGGGGATAGGCAACCGTTGCCGATCAGCCCTGAATGCCAACACCCGGCGGTGATACGACGGCGTACACCGATGAGCTACGGACAGGTGGAGGGTATTGACCGATCTGCGCAGGCTGCTGGCTCCCACACGGCACGACGCCAGCGTTGAACGCTGGAACCACGACCGCGATGACAGGGGATGCAGGCATGAGCCGATCTCTTGAAGAGGTGGGTTCGAAAACCCGAAGAGCGCTGACTATAACCAGCGCCCGATGGACAACGCAATATTTAACCGAACAACCAATAGCCAAGCGCCGTCAGCACCACCACTGCCAACACGGGCCGCATCACCCGGTAGGCCTTGGGATGCTTGCGTTTGAATTGCTTGACCCGGCCACTGATGCCGTCGCTGAACGATTTGCTCCAGGCATAGGCCCGGTTGATGCCACCGACGTGTTCATCATCCAGATTCTGTGGCGCGGTGGCGCGGCCGAGGAACGCGCTGATGGTGCGGTTGAGACGGGTCATCAACCGGCTTTTCAAGGGCCGCTCGACATCACAGAACAGGATCACGCGGGTCTGCGGGGTTTCGTTCTTGACCCAGTGCACATAGGTTTCATCGAACATGACGTCTTCGCCGTCGCGCCAGGCGTAGATCTGACCATCGACGAAGATCCGGCAGTCGTCGGAATTGGGAGTGGACAGCCCCAGGTGATAACGCAACGAACCGGCGAAAGGGTCTCGGTGGGGATTCAGATGGCTGTCACCCGGCAGCAGGGCAAACATGGCGCCCCGGACATTGGGGATCTGGCTGACCAGCGCGACCGTCCTGGGGCACAGCAACTCGGCCGATGGCAGCGGTTTGTCGTACCACTTGAGGTAAAAACGCTTCCAGCCCTTCTTGAAGAACGAGCCGAAACCCGCGTCGTTGTTCTTCTCGGCAGCGCGAATGTAACCCTCGTCGAACAGGTGCATGGCCTCATCGCGGATGACTTGCCAGTTGTCCTTGAGCACATCCAGTTCGGGGAACTTGCTGCGGTCCAGGTAAGGTCTCGAGGGCACGCCAGAGAACAGGTACATCAAGGTGTTATAGGGGGCGAACAGCGCCGAGTGGTTGACGAACTGACGCAACACCGGCAAACGCGCCTTGCCACGCAAATGCACATACAGCGTACTGCCCAAAAACAGCAGCAACACCGAGGCCTTGGCGACGAACGAAACGGTCATTTTATAACTCCTTGTCCAAAAACACCTTACGTAACACCATCAGCCCAGCGCAGCGGCCGGCCATGTTATAGATCATGGCCTGGCCAGGAAACCGTCTGGCGCAACATTCACTGTTGAGGATTACGCAATAATTCCCTTCTTACCATGCGTGACCTGAACTGTGGCTGACGCCCGTCAACACCCCTTTCCAAATGCGATTTAAGCGCCTGCCACATCCTGCAGACAGTTACTGCTGGATCTCCTGCTCGGTAAACAGATCACTGAACAACATGCTCGACAAGTACCGCTCGCCCGAATCCGGCAGGATCACGACGATGGTCTTGCCCTGCATCTCCGGTTTTTCCGCCAGGCGCACGGCCACGGCCATCGCCGCGCCACAAGAGATCCCGCAGAGGATGCCCTCCTCCTGCATCAAGCGCAGGGCCATGGCCTTGGACTCGTCGTCAGAAACCCGCTCGACCAGGTCAACGATCGACAGGTCAAGGTTCTTCGGCACGAACCCGGCGCCGATCCCCTGGATCTTGTGGGGGCTGGGCTTGATCTCCTGGCCCGCCATCGCCTGGGTAATCACCGGCGAAACCTCGGGCTCGACCGCCACCGACAGGATCGGTTTGCCACAGGTGTTCTTGATGTACCGCGAAACGCCGGTGATGGTGCCGCCGGTGCCCACGCCGGCCACCAGCACGTCCACCGCGCCGTCGGTGTCGTTCCAGATTTCCGGGCCGGTGGTTTTTTCGTGGATCGCCGGGTTCGCCGGGTTATCGAACTGCTGCGGCATGAAGTATTTGGCTGGATCGCTGGCCATGATCTCGGTGGCTTTGTCGATGGCCCCTTTCATGCCCTTCGCCGGCTCGGTGAGCACCAGCTCCGCGCCCAGGGCCTTGAGCACCTTGCGTCGCTCAATACTCATGGAGGCGGGCATGGTCAGCATCAGCTTGTAGCCACGGGCGGCGGCGACGAACGCCAGGCCGATCCCGGTGTTGCCAGAAGTCGGTTCGACAATGGTCATGCCCGGCTTGAGTTTGCCCGAGCTTTCAGCGTCCCAGATCATGTTCGCGCCGATCCGGCACTTGACCGAATACCCTGGGTTACGCCCCTCGATCTTGGCCAGGATGGTCACACCGCGCGGGGCAATGCGGTTGATCTGCACCAGCGGCGTATTACCGATGGAATGGGCGTTGTCAGCGAATATACGGCTCATGGCTGGGTCCTTGATGCAGCGGGAATGTAAGCCTTTAAAGGTATGCCTGTTGCCCATGGGCGTCCAGTTGCACCGAACGTTCCCGTTGTTGCAGCAGTCAATGGCATTAGAAGGCGCTCCCTCAACAAACGCTGGAGACTGACTGACATGAAGCGTCGATACCGTTGGCCATTGTGGGTTTTCGCCGCCATCGCCGCGGTGCTGGTGGCCCTGCATTTCACCTTGCCTTATCTGGTACGCGACTACCTGAACGACAAACTCGCCGACATGGGCGATTATCGCGGCCGGATCACCGACGTGGACCTGGCCCTGTGGCGCGGTGCCTACCGGATCAATGGCCTGGAAATCGTCAAGGTCGACGGCAAGGTCCCGGTGCCGTTCGTCAGCGCACTGCGGGTGGACCTGTCTGTGAGCTGGCACTCGCTGTGGTATGACCATGCGGTGGTCGCCGAGGTTGAATTCGCCCGCGCCGAAGTGAACTTCGTTGACGGCGGCGCCAACCGCCAGAACTCCCAGACCGGCCAGGGCACCAACTGGCGCGAGCAGTTGGGCAAATTGCTGCCCATTACCCTCAACGAAGTGCGCATCCGGGATGGCAAGGTCACCTTTCGCAATTTCAACTCCAAGCCATCGGTCAACCTGCGGGCCACCGAGGTCAACGCCAGCTTCTACAACCTGACCAACGTGGTCGACACCAAAGGCAAGCGCGACGCCCGTTTCGAGGGCAAGGCCCTGGTGGCCGAACACGCGCCATTGGAAATGCAGGCCACCTTCGACCCCTTGAGCAACTTCGAGGAGTTCGATTTCCGCCTGCGGGCCAGGAACATCGAACTCAAGCGCCTGAACGACTTCGCCGCGGCTTATGGCAAGTTCGATTTCAATGCCGGCCACGGCGACCTGGTGATCGAGGCGCAAGCCGACAACGGCAAGCTCAGCGGCTACATCAAGCCATTGCTGCGCGATGTCGATGTGTTCGACTGGCAGCAGGACGTGGAAAACCAGAACAAGAACATCTTCCGCTCGGTCTGGGAAGCGCTAGTCGGCACGGGCGAAACGGCCCTCAAGAACCAACGCAAGAACCAGTTCGCCACCCGGGTGGAACTCAGCGGCAATGTTCACCAGCAGGACATCAGCGCCTTCGAAGCCTTCCTGCAGATCCTGCGCAATGGTTTCGTCGAGGCCTTCAATGCCCGTTATGAACAACCGCCGCCGACGACCGATTAGGGCTTGCGCGTGACGGTGTAGCGGCCGGGCGCTTCTGCTGCCGCTATTCCCGCTCCATGCTGCAATGAGTCCCAGCCCAGGCATGCCAAGGCCAGCGAACGCGGCACAGCCTCGCGACCGCTGCTGTAGCGAGTGATGCTGCGAGCGCTGACCCCAAGCGCTTCGGCGGCCTTGTTCAAAGACAAGCCGGTGCGGGCGCGCCAATTGATGAAGATGCGGGTATTTTCATCCACGGCGTTCTGCGCCAGTGCATCCAGATAAAGGGTATCGGCACCGATCTGGATATCCGGTTCGGGCCATTCCACGCTCCAGCCATCGTCCCCCAGACTCGCGCCTCCAAACGCGCCCTCTTCAAGCAAAGGCTGCAAGCCCGGATAACGTTGCACATCGGCGCTCATGTCCAGCGTCAGCCGCTGCCCATCAATGAACGTCAATTCGAGACTGAACGGTAATAAGACCTGCACAGCCGACAGCCGCGGCCGTTTCATGGGTAGCATCGTTGCCAATCCTCCAGCAGTTGCGCTTGATGGGCGCTGACCTAGTCCAGCGCTTCCTTGATGATCAATGTCGGCGCCCGGCCCGTCATCACTTCGACGGGGTCCAGCCTCAGGACTACGTCCAGCCCGCCACCGGTGAGGTGGACATGGGGCGGAGGATGGTCCCTTTCGCGCAATTGAATGCGGTAGGTATCTCTGAATCGATATTTAGTAGACATACGCCAAACATATAGCCAATTTGGCCATATGCAATACTGGCAAGGCGCCGAGACTGAGTCAACATGTGACGCCCCATTCAGAGACTGAATACAGCGTCTGCGTTCACAGTCGGCGGGGCGCCGCGTTATAGTCGGGCACGATATTTATTTAGCGCGCCCCGCCTCGCCAGGCCGGCGACACCGTTCGAGGAATTGCAGATGAAGTTCGAAGGCACCAGCGCCTATGTGGCCACCGATGACCTGAAACTGGCCGTGAACGCCGCCATCACCCTGGAGCGACCATTGCTGGTCAAGGGCGAACCGGGCACCGGCAAGACCATGCTGGCCGAACAACTGGCCGAGTCCTTTGGCGCGCGCCTGATTACCTGGCACATCAAGTCCACCACCAAGGCCCACCAGGGCCTCTACGAGTACGACGCGGTCAGCCGTCTGCGGGACTCGCAGCTGGGCGTGGACAAGGTCCACGACGTGCGCAACTACCTGAAGAAGGGCAAGCTCTGGGAAGCGTTCGAGTCCGAGGAGCGGGTGATCCTGCTGATCGATGAAATCGACAAGGCCGACATCGAGTTCCCCAACGACCTGCTGCAGGAACTCGACAAGATGGAGTTCTACGTCTACGAGACCGACGAAACCATCAAGGCCAAGCAACGGCCGATCATCATCATTACCTCCAACAACGAAAAGGAACTGCCGGACGCGTTCCTGCGCCGCTGCTTCTTCCACTACATCGCCTTCCCCGACCGCGTCACCCTGCAGAAAATCGTCGATGTGCATTACCCGGACATCAAAAAGGACCTGGTCAGCGAAGCGCTGGACGTGTTCTTCGACGTGCGCAAGGTACCAGGCCTGAAGAAAAAGCCTTCCACCTCCGAACTGGTGGACTGGCTCAAGCTGCTGATGGCCGACAACATCGGCGAAGCGGTGCTGCGCGAACGTGATCCGACCAAGGCCATCCCGCCGCTGGCCGGCGCCCTGGTCAAGAACGAACAGGACGTGCAATTGCTCGAGCGCCTGGCGTTCATGAGCCGTCGCGGCACTCGCTGATCCTCTTCGTCTAACAAGAGCGAGGGCGATTGCCATGCTGCTTAACCTGTTCAATGAGATGCGCGCCGCCAAGGTGCCCGTGTCGGTGCGCGAACTGCTGGACCTGATCAACGCGCTGAAACAGCGGGTGATCTTCGCCGACATGGACGAGTTCTATTACCTGTCCCGGGCGATCCTGGTGAAGGACGAACGGCATTTCGACAAGTTCGACCGGGCGTTCGCCGCCTACTTCAACGGCCTGGAGAAACTCGACGATCACCTCCAGGCGCTGATTCCCGAAGACTGGTTGCGCAAGGAATTCGAGCGTTCGCTGACCGACGAAGAGCGGGCGCAGATCCAGTCCCTCGGTGGCCTGGACAAGCTGATCGAAGAGTTCAAGAAGCGCCTGGAAGAGCAGAAGGAACGCCATGCCGGCGGCAACAAGTGGATCGGCACCGGCGGGACCAGCCCGTTCGGCTCCGGCGGCTTCAACCCCGAAGGTATCCGGGTCGGCGACGCCGGCAAGCGCCAGGGCAAGGCCGTGAAGGTCTGGGACCAGCGCGAGTACAAGAACCTCGACGACCAGGTGGAATTGGGCACCCGCAACATCAAGATCGCCCTGCGCCGCCTGCGCAAGTTCGCTCGCCAGGGTGCGGCCGAAGAGCTGGACATCGACGGCACCATCGACCACACCGCCCGCGATGCCGGCCTTTTGAACATCCAGATGCGCCCGGAACGACGCAACACCGTCAAGTTGTTGCTGCTGTTCGACATTGGTGGCTCGATGGATGCCCACGTGAAGATCTGCGAAGAACTGTTCTCGGCCTGCAAGACCGAGTTCAAGCACCTGGAGTATTTCTACTTCCACAACTTCGTCTATGAATCGGTGTGGAAGAACAACCTGCGCCGCACCTCGGAGCGCACTTCGACCCAGGACTTGCTGCACAAGTACGGCGCCGACTATAAAGTGATCTTCATCGGCGATGCCGCCATGGCGCCTTATGAAATCACCCAGGCCGGCGGCAGCGTCGAACACTGGAACGAAGAAGCCGGTTATGTGTGGATGCAGCGCTTCATGGAAAAGTACAAGAAGCTCATCTGGATCAATCCGTACCCCAAGGACACCTGGGGCTATACCGCCTCGACCAACATCGTCCGCGAGTTGGTCGAGGACCGGATGTACCCGCTGACCTTGCGGGGGTTGGAGGAAGGAATGCGGTTTCTTTCCAAGTGATCTTTGGTGCCCTTTAGGGCCTCATCGCGAGCAAGCCCGCTCCCACACTGGATCTTCGTCACACTGAGATTCCCTGTGGGAGCGAGCTTGCTCCGAGCGGCGCTCCGACGAAGCTTCTAGCTGTGATGAAAATACCGCAGGCACTCAACCTGCTGCCGATGCGCAACCTCCTGCACCACCGGCCGCAACCGCACCTGCGCCCCCGGCAGGCATTGCGCCAGCCGGGCCAGGGCCAACGGGGTCAAGGCGCCCAGGCGTGGATAACCACCAATGGTTTGCCGGTCGTTGAGCAGCACAATCGGCTGGCCATCCGGCGGCACCTGCACGGCACCGAGCGGGATGCCCTCGGAAATCATCGCCGGCCCCTGGTACTCCAACGCCGTGCCCAGCAAGCGCATGCCCATGCGGTCGGCGCGACTGTCCAGCGTCCATGGGGTGTTGAACGCGTCGAACAGACTCTGCCCGCTGAACGCACCGTTCTGTGCTCCCAGGATCAAGTCCAGCGGCTGCGCTTGCTGGAAGTCCGGAATCCGCGTGTGCGGCATGGGCCGAGGCGTCACCGCGCCTGAATAGCTCAGGTGCTCGCCGCGACTCAGCGCCCGCCCTCGCCCGTCCAGGCCACCGAGTTCCTCACGCACCACCGTCGCCCGGCTGCCCAGCACCGCAGGCGCATTGAAACCGCCGGGGGCTGCCAGGTAGGCCCGGGCACCGAGCACGGGCTGGGTGAGCGCCAGCACCTGACCTTTGCGCAAGCTGAAGAAGCGCCACGACGCCACCCCCTGGCCGTCTATCCGTGCGCCCAGGTCCGCCCCGGCCAGCGCCAGCACGCAATCCTCTTCGGCCATCACGGTGAAACCACCGAGGGTAATCTCCACCACCGCGGCTCCCAGGACATTGCCGAGCATCCAATTGGCCCAGGCCATCGACAACCAGTCCGCCGCGCCACCTTGGGTCACGCCCAGATGCCTCACGCCGAAACGGCCGGCGTCCTGCAACAGGCACAGCGGGGTGCTGGCCTCGATCAACAACCGGCTCATGCCTGGGCCTCCAACGGTGTGTCGTCGCCACCCAGCGCGATGAATTCGGCATGGTCCACGGGAGCAAAACGCACCGTGTCCCCCGGCTGCATCAGGCTGTAGCCATCGCGCTCGCGATCAAACAGTTTGGTCGGGGTGCGACCGATCAGGTTCCAGCCACCGGGCGATATCACCGGATACGCCGCGGTCTGGCGCTCGGCAATACCAACGCTGCCCGCTGCCACGCGCTTGCGTGGCGTGTCGAGGCGCGGTGCGGCCAGTTCCTCGTCCACCAGCCCCATGAAGGCGAAGCCGGGAGCGAAGCCCAGGGCAAACACCTGGTACTCGCGTTCGCTATGGCGGCGGATCACCTGGGCGACCGTCAACCCGCTGCGGCTCGCCAGCAGCTCCAGCTCCGGCCCGACACGGAGGTCGTACCACACCGGCAGCACGTGGCATTGGCCGGCGGACCGGGCATCCGGTGAAAGGTTATTCAACGCCTCGTCGATCAACTCACGAGCCTGCACCGGGTTCAGGGCGAGCAAATCGTAGTGCACCATCAACGTGGTATAGGACGGCACCAGGTCAATCAGATGCTCGGCAAACACCGCTCGCAAACGCTCGCTGGCGGCGAGCATCCAGGGCATGTTGGCCTCGGCGATCTCATCGAACAGGCGCACCATCAAGCAGTCCACCGCCACCACTTCCAAGCGTGGTCTCATGGCGCACTCTGCCGGTCCAGGGCTTCGCGGATGCGTTGCACGGCCGCCACGGAGCTGGCGTTGTCGCCGTGTACGCACAAGGTGTTGGCCATAAGGCTCAAGGCGCTGCCGTCACTGGCGGTCAACGCATCGCCGCGGGCGATGGTCAGGGCCTGCCCGATAATCACCTCGGGATCGTGGTGCACCGCACCCGGCGCTTGCCGCGAAACCAGGCGACCGGCACTGTCATAGGCGCGGTCGGCAAAGGCTTCGAACCACAGGGTCAGGCCGTACTCGTCGCCCAAGGCCTGGGCGGCGCTGTTGTCCCGGGTCGCCATGAGCATCAGCGGCAGTTGCCGATCATAGGCCGCGACGGCCTGGATCACCGCGCGCAGTTGCGCCGGATTGGCCATCATGTCGTTGTACATCGCGCCATGGGGCTTGACGTAGCTGACCCGCCCGCCTTGCGCCCGGCAGATGCCGTCGAGGGCGCCGATCTGGTAGTGCAGCAAGTCCTGCAATTCCTGGGCACCGTAGGCCATGGAACGCCGGCCGAAGCCCGCCAGGTCCTGATACGCCGGATGCGCGCCGATTCGTACGCCGTGGCTCAGGGCCAGGCTGACGGTCTTGCGCATGATGCTCGGGTCGCCGGCATGAAAGCCGCAGGCGATGTTGGCGCAATCGATGAAGGGCATGACCTCGGCGTCCAGACCCATGGTCCAGCTGCCGAAGCTTTCGCCAATGTCGCAGTTCAATAGCAGGCGGCTCACGGTGAACGCTCCTGTAGGTTCTTTCTTCGTTTAACTGTGGGACACGTGCCCGCAGGTTATCAGTTACTCAGCTTCCAATTGCTTGCCTTGGGTTTCCGGCAGGCTCAACGCCGCGAGGATCACCACGCCATAGGACACTGCGGCGAACGCTCCGATACCCACGCTCAGCGGCACTTTCTGGCTCAGCAGGCCGATCAATAGCGGGAACGTTGCCGCCAACGCGCGACCGATGTTGTAGCAAAAACCCTGGCCCGAACCCCGAATGCGGGTCGGGAACAGCTCGGTGAGGAAGGAGCCCATGCCGCTGAACATGCCCGAAGCGAAGAAACCCAGGGGAAAGCCCAGCCAGAGCATCACGTTATTGCTCACATGCAGTTGGGTATACAGCAGCACGATGGTGAAGGAGCCGATGGCGTACAGGACGAAGTTCTTTTTCCGACCCAGGATATCCGACAGGTACGCGCTGATGACGTAACCAACGTAGGAACCGACGATCACCATCGCCAGGTAGCCACCGGTGCTCAACACGCTCAAGCCACGCTCATTCTTGAGGAACGTTGGCAACCAGGAGGTGATGGCGTAGTAACCGCCCAAGGCACCGGTGGTCAGCAACGAGGCACGAAGGGTGGTGAAGAGTATGCCGGGGGCGAAGATCTCGTAGAACTTCGCCGGATTGCTCGGCGTTTGCCGGGCCTTGGCCTGGCTATAGACTTCCGGGTCCTTGACCAGGCGCCGGACGAATATCACGAATATCGCCGGGACAATACCCAGGATAAACAAGGCGCGCCAGGCGTCTTCCGGCGGCAATACCGAGAACAGCAGCGCATACAGGATCGCCGTCATGCCCCAGCCCAGGGCCCAACCCGACTGCACCATGCCCACCGCCTTGCCGCGGTCCTTGGCGCGGATCACCTCGCCCATCAACACCGCGCCGGCAGTCCACTCGCCGCCGAAGCCAAAGCCCATCAGTGTGCGGGAGATCAACAGTTGTTCGTAATTCTGGGCAAAGCCGCACAGGAAGGTGAAGAAGGCGAACCACAGCACCGTCAGTTGCAGGGTGCGCACCCGACCGATGCGGTCCGAGAGAATGCCCGCCACCCAGCCGCCAATGGCCGAAGCGATCAAGGTACTGGTGTGGATCAGGCCTGCCTGGCCAGTGGTGATGCCCCACATCGCGATCAGGGTCGGCACCACGAAACTGAGCATCTGCGTGTCCATGCCGTCCAGGGCGTAGCCGATCTTGCAGCTCCAGAAGGTGCGGCGTTCCTGCTGGTTGATGTTGCGATACCAGTCAAATGGGCCGGAACGGGCCTGGGGTTGGGGGACGCCGAGCGTGTCGGGTGCACTCATGGTGGTTCTCCGCAGTTTTATTGTTGTAAGTCTCGACGACGCTGACGTGGAGACCGATGCGTCGATTCTTGAGCGCGCGGCCGATCCCGTCCAACGAATAAAACCTTGGCTGGGTCATAAGAAAAACTTGATTGGGTGGGATTGAGGGCCTGGCTGAACGCCGTTGTGACAACCGCGATCGATTGTTCCCACGCTCCCGCGTGGGAACACCGCCAGGGACGCTCCGCGTTCCGCTTCTGGAAGGTGACGCAGAGCGTCACGGGATGCATCCCTTTGCTGCGCGTGGGAACGATCAGTCGTGCGGTCAGAGCCCGCGCAGGTCGCGCTCTTCAATCGGCCGGCCCTGGCGCAGGCGCTTGCCGCCCAGCACCACCCAGTCGATCAGGCGGAACAGGCATTCCAGGCCGAACGACAGCAACAACGCACCGCTGATGCCCCAGATCATGGCCTCGGGGGTCAACAGGATCTGGTAGCTGTAGCCATTCCAGGTTTCCTTGCGGATGTCCGGATCGGCGGCCAGTGCCACTTGCAGCATGCGGATGTACCACGGGCCTTGCATCGCCTGGAATTGCTTGTCCAGAGCCTGCTGGCGCATGAGCAAGGTGTTCAGGCTGTCGGCGTCGCTGCGAAAGATCGGGTCTTCGCTGGCGCGGTAATGGGCCACCAGGGCTTGCATGTCGCCCTTGAAGAACTGGTTGGCGGTGCCCTGGAACCCTTGCAGGCCGGTCTGCGCCTCGATCAGGTGCGCCTCGACCCGCTTGGCGTAATCATTGATGAAGCCCGGCACCTGGACCCCAACCAACAGGCCCACCGCGAACAACACCAGCCGTAGATAACTGAGCAACATAACGTGACGTCCTTATTCGGTCCGGCCGTGGCTGACGCATTCACCGCGTCGCCACAGGCTCCATTGACCAGGTTCGTAGCGGGTCCAGGTTTCGTTTTCGGTCAACGGTTCGGTGGCGATCACCGTGACCACGTCGTTGGGCGTGGTTTCAGCCTGGAAATCGACAATCACATCCACATCCTTGAGCCGCGCCGGGCCGAACGGCGCGCGACGGGTGATCTGGGCCAGTTTGGTCGAGCAATAGCAGAACAGCCAGTCACCATCGCTGAGCAAGCAGTTGAACACGCCTTTGCTGCGGTATTCGGCGCAGGCCTCGATCAGCGACGGGAGCAATTGTTCCACCTCCACCGGTTCGGGGAAGGCCTGGCGCACGCGGTTGAGCAGATCGCAGAAAGCCGCTTCGCTGTCGGTATCGCCCACCGGGCGGTAGAAGCTCACGCCCGGCTGGAAATCGGCGAGCTGGCCGTTGTGGGCAAAACACCAGTTGCGGCCCCACAACTCACGCACGAACGGGTGCGTGTTGGACAGGCAGACCTTGCCGACGTTGGCCTGGCGAATATGCCCGATCACCACTTCGCTCTTGATCGGATAGCGCTGCACCAGGTTCGCCACTTCCGATTCGCTGCTGGCGGCCGGGTCCTGGAACAGGCGCAGGCCACGACCCTCATAGAAGGCGATGCCCCAGCCGTCCCGGTGCGGCCCGGTCTTGCCGCCGCGTTGCATCAGCCCGGTGAAGCTGAACACGATGTCGGTCGGCACATTGGCGCTCATGCCCAATAACTCACACATGCTCGAACTCTCGCTTCAAGGGGCAGGCCCGGTTACAGGCGCGGTTCGATACGCGAACGCTGGGGGTTGCTCGGCACGGGCGGGCGACCGTAACGGTCATCACCGGCCACGCCGAACGGTGGCTCGTCCTCCGGCTCATCGGCCGCGGCGGCGGCTTTTGCGGCGGCGGCCCGTTCCTTGCGCGCGTTGGTGGCGCGCTCGATGGGGAAGCGGATCAGCACGATCACCAGGTAGAGGCCGAAGGCGATCATGCCGTACATGAGCAGATCGGACGCCGCCCGCCAGACGTTGTTGCCGACTTTGAACAACACGTCCAGGGCAACAATGGCCAAGGCCGGGGCGGCCCTGTCCTTCACCGGATCAACGATGGTAGGGCAAAACAGCAGCACCGCCATCAGCAACCGCAGCGGTTCGCGCAACCAGCGCCACATCCAGCGGGTCATGCGCATCCACACCAGCAGGCAGCCCAGGGCGGCAAAGGCGTAGAGGCCCCAGGCGATCAGATAGTCATTCTCGGTCATGGTGTCCATGGCAAGGCAGGCAAAGAGACGCTTATAGTAACGGCTTTTCGCTCGTCAGGCTGCCCCGGCGTCTGGCGAATGGCCCGCGTGGTTGATTCTGTCCGGGCCACGTGTCCCTTTTCGTACAACGTTCGAGAGCCTTTCATGTCCCTATCTGCCCACGTTTCCAACGCCCCGATTGCCCGCAGGGACCCCGGTGTTGACCCATACGCCTGGCTGCAGGAACGCGACACCGACGCCGTGCTCGACTACCTCAAGGCGGAAAACAGCTATCAGGAAGCGCAACTCGCCGACCAGGCCGAACTGCGCGAAACCCTGTTCCAGGAGATCAAGGGCCGGATCCTCGAGACCGACCTGTCGCTGCCCTCGCCCTGGGGCCCGTACCTGTATTACACCCGTACCACGGCCGGTGACGAATACCCGCGCCACTACCGCTGCCCGCGTCCGGCCGATGACAGCCTGAGCGTGGATGAAAGCCGCGAACAACTGCTGCTGGACCCGAACGTGCTGGCCGGCGGTGGTTTCTTTTCCCTGGGCGCCTTCAGTATCAGCCCCGACCACCAGCGCCTGGCCTACAGCCTGGACACCACGGGCGACGAGATCTACACCCTGTTCGTGAAGGAATTGTCCAACGACAAGGTCAGCGAACTGTCCTTCGCCGATTGCGACGGCAGCATGACCTGGGCCAATGACAGCCTGACGCTGTTTTTCGGCGAGTTGGACGACACTCACCGCCCCCACAAACTCTGGCGCTATCGCTTGGACGGCACTGCCGCCGAGGAAGTGTTCCATGAGCCGGACGGGCGTTTCTTCCTGCACTGCTACCGTTCAAGCTCGGAAAAGCAGTTGATCCTGTCCCTGGGCAGCAAGACCACCAGTGAAGTCTGGGTGCTGGACGCCGCGCAACCGCAGCGCCCCTTTACCTGCCTGGCGCCCCGCGTGGAAAACCATGAATACGACGTCGACCACGGCCTGCTCGATGGCCAATGGACCTGGTTGATCCGCAGCAACCGCGACGGGATCAACTTCGCCCTGTACCAGGCCGCCGACACGGGTGTGGCGCCGACCGAGACCGACTGGCAGAACCTGATCCCCCACAGCGACACGGTGATGATCGACGGCCTGAGCCTGAACGCCGGAGCCATGACCTTGAGCCTGCGCGAAGGCGGCCTGCCGATCATCGAGGTTCACCCGCAAGGCTTGCCGGCCTATCGAGTGCAACTGCCGGATGCAGCCTATAGCCTACATGTGCAGAACAGCCTGGAGTTCGTCAGCGACCGCATCCGCCTGCGCTACGAGGCCCTGAACCGTCCGGCGCAGATCCGTCAGTTGGACCTGGCCAGCGGCGCACAGATAGTGCTCAAGCAAACCCCGGTACTGGGCCCGTTCGACGCCGATGCCTACGTCAGCCAGCGGCTTTGGGCTACAGCACCGGACGGCACCCAAGTGCCCATCAGCCTGGTGGTCAAGCGCGAAGCCCTCGGCCAGCCGGTACCGCTGTACCTGTACGGCTACGGTGCCTATGGCGAAAGCCTCGACCCGTGGTTCTCCCATTCGCGGCTGAGCCTGCTTGACCGCGGCGTAGCATTTGCCATCGCCCATGTGCGCGGCGGCGGCGAGTTGGGGGAAGCCTGGTATCGCGCCGGCAAGCAGGAACACAAGCACAACACGTTCAGCGACTTCATCGCCTGCGCCGAACATTTGATCAGCAACGGTTTCACCACCGCCGAGCAACTGGCAATCAGCGGCGGCAGCGCCGGTGGCCTGCTGATCGGTGCGGTGCTCAATCAACGCCCGGAGCTGTTCAAGGTTGCGATTGCCGAGGTGCCGTTCGTCGACGTGCTCAACACCATGCTCGACCCGGACTTGCCGCTGACCGTCACCGAATACGACGAATGGGGCAATCCGGAGGAGCCGGACGTTTATGATCGGATCCGGGCCTACGCCCCGTACGAAAACGTCAGCGCCCAGGCCTACCCGGCGCTGCTGGTGATCGCCGGTTACAACGACAGCCGTGTGCAGTACTGGGAAGCGGCCAAGTGGGTGGCGAAATTGCGTGCCACCAAAACCGACGACAACCCCCTGCTGCTCAAGACCGAACTGGGCGCCGGCCATGGCGGAATGAGTGGGCGCTACCAGGGATTGCGTGACGTAGCGCTCGAATATGCATTTGTCTTGAAGGTTTTGAGGGTGGCCTGAGGAACTCTGTGGGATGGCCGGGTCTTAGCTGCATGCGCCGGGCCTTGCTGTAACCCAGCCCAATGTGGGAAAGGCCTTGCTCCCACAAGAGCCTGTCCCACGGATCTCTTACACCCGGGCCAGCCCGAACCTGTAGAAAACACAAGAAAAAGACCGTGCCGACATGTCAGAACCAACCTTACTGAATAAAGAAATCCGCGACTGGTTGATGGACTGCGGTCTGTTCGACCAGTTGCTGCCTGTCGACTTCGCCGCGGCGTCGGGCTATTTCAGCATCAGCGCCATCGCCGCGGGTGAAGCGATTTTCCGCGAGGGCGATGCCGGCAGCTTCATGTGCATCATCCACACCGGCCAGGTGGCCGTGCAGAAAACCGGCCCCGACGGCCAGCCCGTGACCATCGCCACGCTGCGCAGTGGCCGGGCATTCGGCGAAATGGCCGTGCTCGACGGCGAACGGCGCTCGGCCAGTTGCATCGCCGCCAGTGATTGTCAGTTGCTGAACCTGGGCAAGGATTCCCTGGAAAAAATGCTCAACGATGCTCCCAAGATCGCCGCCAAGATCATCCGCGCCCTCGCCGTCTCCCTGTCCAAGCGCCTGCGCATGGCTGATGGGCAGTTGTTGTCGCAGCAGGTCTGACCTCCCTCTGTCAGTTGAAACACAGAACCTGTGGGGAGCCTGTGGGAGCAAAGCTTGCTCGCGATAGCGGTGTTGCATATGTCGACGTCATCGCGAGCAAGCTTTGCTCCCACAGAGTCCACCTCAATGCCCTAACTCACAGGTTTTTACCATTCAGTTGTTTCACCGACGGGCTTCAGGTCTACCCCCCCGGCGACTTGGCCTTCACCGGCTTGGGCTCCATACCCGGTATCGACTGGTCCTTGGGCGGCTTGGGCATTTCGATGGGGGGCAGCAAGGGCGGCCCGCCGCTTCCGGGGCCAGCCTTGGGCACACCGTTGGGCGTAACCGGCGGATAGGGCATGGGAGTGGCGGTGCCAGGCGACCCGGGAATGCTAGGCGGGTTGACCGGAATCGTCGGTTGTTGAGCCTGGGCGCAACTAATTGAGAGCGCCGCCAGGGCAATGGCCGTTAGAATGATGCACTTCATCAATGGCTCCGTGGCTATTGTCTGCTTTAAGGCTAGTCGTTACCGCGCGGTTTGCCCTCCTACGAGATTTCCATGAAACGTTTCGTTCTGCTCGACACCACACCCATCCCTGATAACGGCGGTGCCCTGTGCCTGTTCGAGTACGGCGAAGACTTCGTCATCAAGATCCAGGGCGGTGACGGCGGGCAGTTGATGAACACCCGCATGCACGGTTCCGAAGACGCCCTGGCAGAGATCCCCTGCCGCAAGGTCGCCGGTCGTCCTGGCTCGCGCGTGCTGATCGGCGGCCTCGGCATGGGGTTCACCCTCGCCTCGGCCCTCAAGCACCTGGGCAAGACCGCCGAAGTGGTGGTGGCCGAACTGGTGCCCGGCGTGGTGGAGTGGAACCGTGGCCCACTGGGTGAAAAAGCCGGGCGGCCGCTGTCGGACCCGCGCACAGTTATCCGCATGGAAGACGTGGCCAAGGTGCTGCAAGCCGAACCCCAGGGTTTCGACGCGATCATGCTCGATGTCGACAACGGCCCGGAAGGCCTGACCCAGAAAGCCAACAGTTGGCTGTATTCGGCGGGAGGCTTGGCCGCCTGCGCCAAGGCCCTGCGACCCAAGGGCGTGCTGGCGGTCTGGTCGGCCAGCGCTGACCGGCAGTTTTCCGACAAGCTGAAGAAGGCCGGTTTCAAGGCCGAAGAGGTGCAAGTGTTCGCCCATGGCAACAAAGGCACCCGCCACACCATCTGGATTGCCGAGAAGCTCAAGGGCTGAGCTAAACTCTGTCCAACCGTCATCCGTCTTGTCTACAAAGGTGAACCCATGAGTTCGTCAACGCCACCGTCCAACACCGCCAAGCTGGACCGCATCCTCGCCGATGCCCAGCGCGACCGGGAGATGGGCTACCGCGACAAAGCCCTGAAAATGTACCCCCATGTCTGTGGCCGCTGCGCCCGTGAGTTTTCCGGCAAGCGCCTGAGCGAACTGACCGTTCACCACCGCGACCACAACCACGACAACAACCCGCAGGACGGTTCCAACTGGGAACTGCTGTGCCTGTACTGCCACGACAACGAACACTCGCGCTACACCGACCAGCAATATTTCGGCGACGGCTCCCTGAGCACCCCGAAAATCGCCAAGGCGACCCACAACCCCTTCGCCGCACTGGCCGGGTTGATGAAGAAAGACGAGTAACTGGCCGTTGTGGCGAACCGGTCTATCTTGCGCTGCAAAGTGTTGCTCCACAGATCCAATCCTCTCACCCGACTGTGGAGCGGCTGCCTGGGCCGCTTCATGGCCCCGCTGACAAATCTGCAATGCCCCCGTCAGGTCGCTGACAGCTTCGCACCTTTAGCATGCCCGCTACTTCCCTCATTTGCAGGTGAAGTAAGCCAAGGTTGATGAATATCAATCTGCCAGAGCCCTCCCTGCCTATTCTGTGGTTATCGGTGGCGGTGGCTCGCCCGGCCTGAAGGAGCGAAACCATGAGCACTCATCAACCCTCAGCGGGCGCAACGCCATTCTGGCGGGGCAAGACCGGCATTGTCTTGATCATGTTGTTGGCCATTGGCCTCTTCTATCTGGCGCGAGAACACTTCAGCCACATCGCGGCGAATTGGCCGTACCTGATTCTCCTGATATGTCCCTTGATGCATATCTTCGGACACGGACACGGCCATGGCGGTCATGGACGACATGGCGAACCACCCGTCAACCGCAGGGATCAGGAAGGTTCCTAGCCATGCCCGACACTCCAGCGCACGTTCACCACAGTGCTTCAGCGCCCAGCGGCGACATGGCGACTGAATACACCTGTCCCATGCACCCGGAAATACGCCAACCCAGCCCCGGCATCTGCCCCAAGTGCGGCATGACGCTGGAGCCGGTGATGCCCGCGCTGGAAGAAGAGGACAATCCAGAACTCAAGGACTTCACCCGCCGCTTCTGGTGGTCCCTGCCGTTGACGGTCATCGTCACCGTGCTCGCCATGGCGGGGCACGCCTTGTCGCTGTTTCACGGTGCAACACAAAATTTCGTCGAGTTTTTCCTGGCGACACCCGTGGTCCTGTGGGCAGGCTGGCCGTTCTTTGTGCGGGCAGTGGCCTCTGTTCGCCAGCGTAGCCCGAACATGTGGACCCTGATTGGCCTGGGCACCGCGGCGGCCTATCTCTACAGTGTCGCAGCCACGTTTTGGCCCGGAGCTTTTCCCGCCACGTTCATGCAGGAGGGGCGGATCGGCGTCTACTTTGAAGCCGCCGCGGTGATCATCTCTCTTACCTTGCTGGGGCAGATGCTGGAGCTCAAGGCACGCTCGCAGACGTCGGCCGCCATCAAGTCGCTGCTGGGGCTGTCACCCAAAACCGCGCGCCGGATCAATGCCGACGGCCAGGAACAGGACATCCCCCTGACCCACGTCCATCAGGGTGACCGCCTGCGGATCAGGCCCGGTGAAAAGGTCCCGGTCGACGGTGCGGTGCTCGAAGGTGAAAGTGCCGTTGACGAGTCGATGCTCACTGGCGAGCCGGTTCCGGTGATCAAACGCGCCGGGGACAGCCTGATCGGCGCCACGATCAACACCCACGGCAGCTTGGTGATGACGGCGCAGAAGGTCGGCGCCGAGACCGTCCTGGCGCAAATTGTCCAGATGGTCGCCCGGGCCCAGCGCTCGAAAGCTCCTATGCAGCGCATGGCCGACGTGATCGCTGGCTATTTCGTCATGGGCGTGATTGCCATCGCCGTACTGACCTTTTTCGGCTGGGGGCTGTTAGGTCCCGAACCCGGCTGGGTCTTCGGGCTGATCAATGCCGTCGCCGTGCTGATCATCGCCTGCCCCTGTGCGCTGGGGCTCGCAACCCCCATGTCGATCATGGTGTCCACCGGCAAGGCTGCCAGCCTGGGCGTGCTTTTCCGGGACGCCAGCGCCATCGAGAACTTGTGCAGGATCGACACGCTGATCGTCGATAAGACCGGCACCCTGACCGAAGGGCGCCCGGCCTTTCACAGCGTGAAAGCCACCCAGGGCTTCGACGACCGCCAGGTGCTGCTGTTGGCCGCCAGCCTCGACCAGGGCAGCGAGCATCCCCTGGCCCACGCCATCGTCGATCACGCACGAGCCGAACATCTTGAATTGATCAAGCCGGCTTCATTTGAGTCCGGCAGCGGCATCGGTGTCAGTGGCCAGGTGGACGGCAAGCAGGTCCACTTGGGCAATACCGCCCTGATGAAAGCCGCCAGCATCAGCGTCAGCCCACTGCAACAACAGGCCGAGCAGCTACGCGCGCAAGGCATCAGCATTATCTACATGGCAGTCGACGGTGTACTGGCCGGGTTGCTGGCCGTCTCGGACCCGATCAAGCCGACCTCCAGAGAAGCGGTCAGCCGGCTCAAGGCTCACGACATAAAAATCATCATGGCCACCGGCGACGGCCTCACCACTGCACGCGCCGTGGCCAGGGAGATGGGCATTGAGGAGGTCCATGGCGAAGTCAAACCCGAGGACAAGGAGCGCCTGGTGGCGGACCTGCAGCGCGATGGCCGCCAGGTTGCGATGGCGGGTGACGGAATAAACGATGCGCCCGCCCTGGCTCGGGCGAACGTAGGCATTGCCATGGGAACAGGTACGGACGTGGCGATGAACAGCGCCCAACTGACCTTGATAAAAGGCGATTTGATGGGGATCTTGCGGGCCCGCACCCTTTCGGTGGCAACCGTTAGAAACATGCGCCAGAACCTCGGCTTTGCCTTCCTCTACAACTCGATGGGTATTCCGCTGGCTGCCGGCCTGCTGTATCCCCTGACCGGTCACTTGCTTTCGCCCATGATTGCCGCCATCGCCATGAGTGTGAGTTCGGCATCGGTGGTGTTCAATGCCTTGAGGTTGCGTAACACGCCAACACAATAATCCGCGCAAAAAACAGGCGCCTCCAGGGCGCCTGACCGTCTCAAAACCAAAGGAGAACAAACGAGACGGTAATCAACCGCCATTCGGACAGTTATCACCCAGGAGCCTATATTCCACGGTATTGAGCTTGCCGTTCGAGTCTTCGTAAGTCATGCGCGACGGTCCGACACCACAGCCTTTATTGGCCGGCGTAATGCTCACCACTTTTTTTACATCGAGGTTCATGCCGTATTCGTAATGAACGATTTCGGCGACGGCTTTGCCGTTTTCTGCGGCGTATCGCGCCATGGCCAGTTGATTGTTCTGGATCATCTGGCCATAAACCCGGTCACCTCCGCCTTCCGCCAAGGCAAGGGAAGAAAGAGACAGGATCGAAACGGCGAGCAAGGCATCAAGGGTCTTCATGAGGAACTCCGGCAGTCATTTGTCAGGCAAACCATAACGACTGGTGCCTTTCACGACGCTGGCGGGGACGTTACCGATTGGTCAGGTTCGTGAATGGGTAACCAACCATCAGCCCCACTCACAAACTGAACACACAGCCCCATTCCCCGTATAATCGCGCCTTTTCCCCAAAGGCACCCCGCCCGTGGCCAACAAACGCTATAGCTGCATCGGTCTGTTCAACCCCAAGTCACCGGAAAACGTCGGTTCGGTCATGCGTGCCGCCGGCTGCTACGGCGTGGCGTCGGTGTTCTACACCGGCAAGCGCTATGAGCGTGCCGCCGACTTCGTCACCGACACCAAGAAAGTCCACTACGACATCCCGCTGATCGGTATCGACGACCTGAAGAAAATCCTGCCCCTGGGCTGTGTGCCAGTGGCCGTGGAACTGGTGGAGGGCGCTCGCCCACTGCCCGAATACACTCACCCGGACCGGGCGCTGTATATCTTCGGCCCGGAAGACGGTTCGCTGGACAAGGACATTCGCGACTGGTGCGAAGACGTGGTGTACATCCCCACCACCGGCTGCATGAACCTGGCCGCCACCGTCAACGTCGTGCTGTATGACCGCATGGCCAAAGGCAACAACACCCGTTCGGGGCCGCAATTCCGCTGATCGGTGCAACATTCGATTGAACAAGGCAATCGCTCGGGCAGTCAGTTTTATACCAATTCCCACACTGGAGACAGATCATGAGCGATAACAATCCGTTCGAGCCGATTGAGACCACCCCTTTCCAATCCCATCCGCCACAAAACGTGCATGGCTGGGAACGCATTGGCTCACTGGCTGGCGGTGTGCTGATGATCGGCAAGGGCTTGCGCCGTGGCGGTGTGCTCGGCCTGGCTCAACTGGCGATCGGCGGCATGGCGCTGGCGCGGGGGATCACCGGGCATTGCTCGGCCAAGGCCTTGTTGGAAAAGAACCGGCAGAACCTCAGCAACGCCCGCGCTCGCATCGAACAGGCCGGTGATGAGCTGAGTCGCCTGAAGGCCAATGCCGAGGCGGCGACTGGTACGGCTACGGTGACGGGGAATGATTCGCTGGATTCGCCGAAGGTTGGGCTCTGATTTTTTTGTGGTGAGGCTGATGGCCTCATCGCGGGCAAGCCTTGCTCCCACACTGGATCTTCGCCGGATGAGATATTTGGTACGACTCAATCCTGTGGGAGCAAGACTTGCCCGCGATAGCGGTATTACTGAATTAACTTGGTATCCAGCACAGTAGAGCTCCCATCCAGGACACTTTCACTGAGCTGAACGAACTCCTTGGTATCCACTGTCTCCAGCCGCATCGCCCCCTGCAGCACATCATCCAGCGAACGCTTGTTACGGGTTTTCAGGCGAATCTCGCGGTCCAGTTCCTGCAATAGCAACACCGCCTTGGCCACTGCCCCGGGGCTGATCTGTTCGCCGCGCAAGGTGGTGACGCCCTTGCTGTCGCGGGCGAGCCGGTCATTGAGGGTCTGATAGCGCTCATCACTCAGGCCACCGGCGCGGCGCAGCAGTTCGATGGCGTAGTACTCGGTCAGCCCCTCGCTGATCCAGTCGCTGCGATCATGATCATTGACCCGAGCCAGCGCCTGCACCAACTCCCGCAACAACGGGCTACTGCCCCGCTCGCTGACCAGCGGCGGACGGCTGTGCAGGTAGATCGAATCGTGACCGGCCTGGGCGCCACGCCACAACGGATCACCGGCACCGACAATCAGCAACTTGGCCGGATGGCGCGGCACCAGCGCTTGTACCTGCGGCCAGACGAATGTCAGCAGCGTCAGCACATCCATCCGGCGCATGCCCTGGCCTTGGGGCGAGGCCACCGTCACCTCCGTTTCGCCCAGGCGGGTGCGGCGGCTGCCCAGTTTGCCGGCGAGCATCCAGCCCGTGGGGCGGTCGAACAGGCGCGAGGGGTTGTCGATGCGAAAACGTTGCTTGCCGATGCGCGGCCAGGGCGTCTCGATGCTTTTCCAGCCATTGGGCAATTCAACTTCAAGACGGGCTACCAGTTCGACGCCGTCCTGCTGGTCGAGCTTGGCCGACGGGACCAGGTCGTCGCCGCGCAGTAACGCCCACGTCGGGGTCATGCGGGTTTCGAAGGTGGCGTTCTTGCGCGCATGGCTGATGTGCACGCGGTAGCTCAGGCTGGCCTTGTCGGCTGCCGGCCGCCAGACACCTCGCGCCTCTTTGCCGGGGGTGAGTTGCCACTGGCCGTCGGCCTTGAAATCGCTGTAGCGACTGCCGTCGCCGAGGTCGAAATCCAGGCTGCGCACCGCCGCTCCCCGGGCCAGTGTCAGGCGTACTTCGGCCTGATCGCTCTGGGGCAACAGGTGCACGTGATAATCCAGATCGACTTTCTGCGCCGCCCACAGCGGCCCGCACATCGCCAGCAGCCCGGCGGCCAGCATCCGTTTCAATCCTGCAGCCATGGGTTCTCCCTGGGGCGCGCCGCCCGGCGGCTCAGCCGGCGCGGAAAATCAGATGATCTTCCCAATCGTCTTCCGGCACGCTGCCTTCGGCCAGCATACGCCCGGACTGGGAAATGCGTTCGTGGTGCACGGCATCGCGATCACCGCAGACCAGGTGGTGCCACAACGGCAAGTCCTTGCCCTCGCTGACCAGCCGATAACCGCAGGTCGGCGGCAGCCATTTGAACTCATCGGCCTTGCCCGGCGTGAGCTGGATGCAGTCGGGGACAAAGTCGCGGCGGTTGGGGTAGTCGGTGCACTGGCAGGTTTTCAGGTCCAGCAGTTTGCAGGCGATGCGCGTGTAGTAGACGCTGTTGTCGTCTTCGTCTTCGAGTTTTTGCAGGCAGCACAGGCCACAGCCGTCGCACAGCGATTCCCACTCCTGCGGATCGAGCTGATCGAGGGTTTTGCGTTTCCAGAACGGTTCGACTTTGGCGGCCATGGCTCAAGCATCAACATCAGGTGGTGAAAAGGCCGACAGTCTAGTGCCCGGGCCTCTTCAGGCCAAGCATTGGCGACTGTCGGTAGGCAGGGACTTGTCAGGCCGGGCGGCGGGACGTAGGTTGCTTCATTGAGTTTCCAAACCCCAGCCAGGTAAGCCCATGAGTGCCAATCCCCGCATTGCCGATTACGCGATTCACCCTCAATTCATCGAGCGCTGGTCGCCCCGCGCCTTTACCGGCGAGACCATTGCCGAAGAAACCCTGCTGGGCTTCTTCGAGGCCGCACGCTGGGCGCCGTCGGCGTACAACTCCCAGCCGTGGCGTTTCCTGTATGCGCGCCGCGACACGCCGAATTGGGAGCGTTTCCTGGGCCTGCTCAATGAATTCAACCGCGGCTGGGCCCAACACGCCTCGGCACTGGTGATCATTGTTTCGAAAACCACCTTCGCCGTGCCCGGCGCCACCGAAGAAACCCCAGCGCAGTCCCACACCTTCGATACAGGCGCGGCCTGGGGCCACCTGGCGCTGCAAGCCAGCCTCAGCGGCTGGCATACCCACGGCATGGCCGGTTTCGACCAGGAACTGACCCGCAAGGAACTGAAGATCCCGGAAGGCTACGCCCTGCACGCCGCCGTGGCGATTGGCAAGCTAGGGGACAAATCGACACTGGCCGAATACCTCCAGGCCCGCGAAACCCCAAGCCCGCGCCGGCCGTTGAGCGAACTGGTGGCAGAAGGCGATTTCAGCCTGTAACCCTGTTTTGTGATCACTGAAATAACCACCGTGGGAGCGAGCTTGCTCGCGATGGCGTCAGGTCTGCCAACATTGATGTCGACTGATGCACCGCTATCGCGAGCAAGCTCGCTCCCACAGTTTGATCGGGGATGGCTTCAGTAGCCCCGGGTGAAGTCCACTTCACCGCGCAGCGCGTCGCCCGCCTGGTAGGCCCGCAGGTTTTCCAGGAACAACTGCACCATCATCGGCGGCGAGGTCGGTGCCGAGCTGTGGCCAGTCAACAGCAGGCCCCAGGCGGTCCAGAAGGGGTGGCGCTGCGGCAGCGGCTCCTGGCGGCAGACGTCGATCACCGCACCGGCCAGGTGCCCTTCCTTCAGGGCTTGCACCAGGTCCGCATCCACCACCGCGACGCCACGGCCGACGTTGATGAACAAGCCGGTCGGCTTGAATTGCTTGAACAGCGCCGCGTCGTACACATCATGGGTATCGGGTGTGTTGGGCAGCAGATTGATCACGTAATCCGCCTCGCCCACCAGGCGTGGCAGATCCTTCAGCGCCCCGACCTCGATGAACGGCGCCAACGCCCGGGCTTCGCGGGCAACGCCATACAACTGCACACCGAACGGCACGAGGAACTGCGCCACACGCTGGCCGATATCCCCTGTCCCGACGATCAACACCTTGCGCCCGGCCAGGCCTTGCCCCTGGCGGTTGTCCCACTTGCGCTCGACCTGGCTGACCAGACGTGCCAGCACCTCGCGCTCATGGCCGAGCATGTAGGTCAGCACGTACTCGGCCATCACCTGGCCGAAAATGCCCACCGCACGGGTCAGACGGTAATTGCGCGTCAAACCCTCGGCCAGCAACGGCGTGATGCCTGCCCAGGTCGATTGCAGCCAGCTGGGTCTATGGCCCTGACGCAACAGGGTGGCCAACAGATCAGGCTGGCCGAGCCAGACCGGGCAATCGGTGGCCAGTCGCGACAGTTCGGCGGAGTCGCCGCTGGTCAGGACTTCAATATCGGGTGCCGCCTGACGCAGAAGCTGGGCGTACACCGGGTGGTCGTGTTCGGCAATCAGAACGCGCATGAATCAAACCTTTCAAAAACAGTGCAGACAATCGCCGACAGAGTGTCGCTCCATCCCTGCGATCGTCGTCAATAAACCATTCCAGTGTGTTTAAGGAGGCACCCAGGACAGATGCCTCCAATAGCGTCAGACCGGGTCGTTGCGGCGCAGCAACTCTTCGGGCAAATGCTCGATGTACTCGTCTTCGGCCGGCGGCATCTGCAAGTGATAGCCCTGGGTGTCGAGGTTTTCCAGCACTTTGTTGATGTCTTCCCGGGACAGCGCCCGCTCGGGGCTCAGCACCAGGTCGAAGGCATGGATCGCCTTGCCAAAGGCGGCCATCAACGGCTCAGGTACACGCTCCAAGGCATCGCTCTTGAGCACATACAGGTACATCTCGTTTTTCTTCGAGCTTCGGTAGATGGAGCAGATACGTTTCAAGGCTGTTCTCCGGCAGTGGCCAGGCTGTCGAGCAGCGCCTGGCCCATCAATTCGCGGCGCCAGCCACGCAACGAATCGGGCAATTGGTAAGGGCCCTCGGGGAAGCCGCTCTTGATCAGCGCTTCGAGGGTTTTCTTGCGCAGCATCAGCTCCGGGGCAATTTCCAGGCGCTCGGCTTCAGCCTGCCCCAGCGCCCGCAGACGCTTGACCAGGGCCGCGGCCTCGATGGGCAAAGGCTCGGCCACCGCCGGCGGCCATTGCTCGGGCGGCACGCTGGCGGCGCGCTGGATCAGGTCCAGCAGAAACTGGCCGTCCTGGCGCACGGTGCGCGGGTGCATGTCTTCGATCTTCGCCAACGCGCCGAGGTTATCCGGCTGGGTACGGGCCAGGGGCCACAGCGAATGCTCGCGAATGATGCGATTGCGCGGCAGGTCACGGGCCCGCGCCTCGCGTTCGCGCCAGGCGCACAGCTCGCGCAGCACGGCCAATTGGGCGCGGGACAGTTTCCAGGCGAGCTTGGCCTCGCGGTAGACCTCGTACGGGTCGACTTCGCGACGCAGGTTGGCCACCAGTTCGGCGCCGTCTTCCAGGACCCAACGGTATTTTTCGTCGGAAAGCTTCGGGCGCAGCAGTACGAAAACTTCTGCCAGGTGCACGGCATCCTCTGCCGCGTAGCTGATCTGTGTCTCGGACAGGGGCCGTTGCAGCCAGTCGGAACGGGTCTCACCCTTGGGCAACTCGATACCCAGCACTTCCTGCACCAGCCGCGAATAGCCCATGGAGAAACCCAGGTTCAGGTAGGCAGCGGCCAATTGAGTATCGAACAGCGGCGCAGGCAGGCTGCCGGTCAGGCGCAGCAGCACTTCAAGGTCTTCGCTGCAGGCGTGCAAAACCTTGAGCACCGCCGGGTTTTCCAGCAGTGCGGCCAAGGGTTGCCAATTGTCGATGGTCAAGGGGTCGATCAGGTAGGCGCGCTTGCCGTCGCCGATCTGCAATAAACCGGCAATCGGGTAAAAAGTGTCGACCCGCATGAATTCGGTGTCGAGGGCGACGAATGGCAACTGCTGCCACTCGGCGCAAAACTGACCGAGGCTATCGTTGTCGCGAATCCAGTGAATATCGATGGCCACACGGCTCTCCCTTGAAGAATGGCGCGCAGTATATATCGCCGCCGGCGATTGCGAGCATCCATAGAGCAGCAGCCTAAGAGAAATCGCCTGCGAAAAAGCAAGAATAGTCCTACATCAGGACTTAACCGGTCTTACGCAATACATAAACACGCGTCAGCGCGAAACCGGGCAGGAAATCCTGATGCCAGAGCACGTTAAAACCGGTCTGGCGAAACTCGGCTTCGAGATTGGCCTTATCGGCCAGGCTCCGTTGCGGCGCCTGGCCGATCTTGAGACGTCCTTCGATTTGCACCGAAATGATCACCGTGTCGCGACTGACCCGATGAAATTCGCGCAACAGCGCCAGGCGATGCTCGCTGGCGCTGACGTGGCGAAACAGTTGCAGACAACAAATACAATCCACCGCGTTGGCCGACAGCCCGATGGTGAACGCTGAACTCGGGAAGGTCTTGACCCGTTGGAGCAACGCGCCGCCATGGTGGGTGAGCGCATGGTCGAGCATGTCCGGCGACGGGTCCGCCGCCAGGATCACCCGGTTGGCGTGCTCGGCCAGCACCGGCCAGAACCGCCCCGCGCCACAGGCTACATCCAGCACCAACCCGGGTTCGCCCGCCACCTTCAGGGCGTTACGCACCATGTGTTCGTCGCGCCAGAACGCCAGGCGCAACCGACGAGGCGTCGGCCGACAGCAGACCTGAGCATGCTCCTGGTCATGCTGCCTGGCGAACTCAAGCTCGACGGTGGATGGGGGTAGCCCGGACATACGAACGGCTCTTGGGATTGGATGGATGACAGGTTAAACAACGCTGCGTGAAAAAAAGGTCCAGGCCGTCACTCCCGCGCCAGGACACCGTCAATCACCGCACCGCGGCAGTTGGCGAACAGGTCCAGATCCCGGTTGTAGACCTGGCTGTTGACTTCCAGCAGCCCGAGCATCGAGTGAAACAGGTTGTCCTGGCTCAATGGCTTTTGCCGACTCATTTGCAGGCAATGGGTGTCGACCGAAAAAGACTTCTGATAACTGTCGGAAAACCAGGCAAGCATCGCCACGTGCTTCTGTTGCTCCGGGGCGAGCATGTAGGGCGTGCCGTGGAGAAACAGGTTGTATTCGCCCAGGGACTCGCCATGGTCCGACAGGTACAGCATGGCCGTATCGACCTTGTCCTGGTTGGCCCGCAGCAGATCGATCAGGGTCGAAAGCACATGGTCGGTGTACACCAGCGTGTTGTCGTAGCCGTTGACGATGCTCTCGCGGCTGCAATTGTTCAGCGCGTTGCTTTCGCAGACCGGGGTGAAATGCTCGTACTCCTTGGGATAGCGCTTGAAGTATTCCGGCCCGTGGCTGCCCATCTGGTGCAGCACCAGCACCGTGTCCTTATCGAGGGTGTCGATGAAATGCTGCAGCCCCTGGAGCAGGATTTCGTCACGACATTCGCTGCTCGCACACAGGGTTGGATCCTTCAGATTGCTCACATCCTGCACGGTTACCCGGTCGCAGGTGCCCTTGCAGCCAGACTGGTTGTCCCGCCAGATCACCTCCAGCCCGGCGCGCTTGAGCACATCCAGCAACCCCTCTTCATTCTTGGCGACGCTGGCGTCGTAGTTCTTGCGCCCCATGTTGGAAAACATGCAAGGCACCGACACGGCGGTTTCAGTGCCGCAGGACTGCACGTCGGTGAAGGCGATCAGGCCGGCCTCTTTGTCCAGTGTCGGTGTGGTGTCGCGGTTATAGCCGAGGATGCCGAAGTTCTCGGCCCGGGCACTCTCGCCCACCACCAGCACGGTCAGGGATTTGCGGCCGTGGGTTTGCCAGGCGGGGTTGCGGCTCGCGTCCTCGCCCAGGGTGATGAACGGCTGCTTGGCCGACGCGACCTGCTCACGCAAGTAGCCGAACGAAGCACCGATGTAATTGCTCGGCACGACCATCAAGCGCAACTCGTGGTGGTTGCGAAACAACGAAGACAGGCCTTGGTAGTTGGCCAGGGCGACCATGCCAATCACCGCGGCCGAGGCCACACCGACCAGCAACTTACTTAATAACTCTTTGGGCCAGCGACGGTAGCTGATCGGGGTCTTGAACAATAACCAGCAAGGCAGCACCCCCAATAATCCGAGATACATGAATAACTTCAGCGACAATAGGTCGCGGACTTCCGTGGCATTGGTTTCAGCAAAGTTGCGCAACATGCCCGCATCGATCAATACGCCGTATTGGGCCATGAAATACGCCACGCCAGCACTGATCAGGAACAACAGCATCAGCACGGGCTTGAGCAGCGGACGGAAGGCCACGAGCGTCAACACCAGGTTGAACGCGCAGAAAATCATCAGGCCAAACGCCAGGCACATCAGCAGGCCACGAGCATCAGCCGTGGTGATCGCCAGCAGGTGTTGCCAGAGAACGATGTTGAAACCCACTAACAAAAAGGCACTGGCGGCCAGTGTCACCCACTCGGGGCGCACGGCTTTAATGGTCAGCATGATGGTTGACGATTTCCTGAAAGTTGCTCTTTGAAAAAGAAGTGCCGCAGGAAAATGTGAAAAATTCATTTCCTACGGCAGCACAAACTTTAGGTAGCCCACCATCAATTTTTCGTGAAAAAGTTGCTACTAAATAATTATTTAAGAAACCGCTGGCCAGCCGTCTTCACGCCTGGTTCAGATACCAGCGCCAGTCCTGCTCCCCGACTTCCCCAATGAATTGACGGTATTCGGCGCGCTTGACCGCCAGATAAACGCCAAGAAACTCATCGCCAAACGCTTTCCGCGCCCAGGCCGATGCCTCAAGGGCACGCAGGGTGGTGAGCCAGTCGGTGGGCAGCAACTCGGTCGCCTGGGCGTAGCCGTTGCCTTCGACAGGCTTCCCGGGATCGCACTGTTCACGCAGGCCGCGATGAATGCCGGCCAATATCGCCGCCGCAGCCAGGTAAGGGTTGGCATCGGCGCCGCAGATACGATGCTCGATGTGCCGCGAGAACGCCGGGCCACCCGGCACCCTCAGGCTCACCGTACGGTTGTCCACACCCCAGGTCGCCGCCAGCGGTGCGTAGCTGTTGCTTTGGAAGCGCCGGTAGGAGTTGGCGTTCGGACAAAACATCAACAGCGAATCGAGCAAGGTGTCGAGCATCCCACCCACTGCCTGGCGCAACAGCGGCGTACCATCGGCGGCTTCACTGGCAAACAAATTGTGGCCATCGCGGTCCGCCAGGCTGACATGCATGTGCATTCCGGAGCCCGCCAAGTGATCGAACGGCTTGGCCATGAAGCAGGCCTGCATGCCGTGCTTGTGGGCCACGCCCTTGACCAGTCGCTTGTAGCGCACCGCTTCATCCATGGCTTGCAAGGCATCACTGCGGTGTTCGAGGGTGATCTCCACTTGTCCGGGTGCGTATTCGGAAATGGCGGTCCGGGCCGGAATGCCTTGCAGCTTGCACGCAGCGTACAGGTCGACCAGGAACGGCTCGATCTGCTCCAGCTCGCGCAAACCGTAGACCTGGGTAGCACGCGGTCGGCCACCGTCGGCATCGCGCGCCGGTTGTGGCCGGCCTTGGCTGTCGCGTTGCGCGTCCAGCAGATAAAACTCCAGCTCCGCCGCCATCACCGGGTAATAACCGTCGGCCTGCAAGGCCTCGATCACCTGACTGAGCAGATAACGTGGATCGGCGATTGTCGCCGGCATTCCTTCCCGGGGATGCATGCTGACCTGCACGGCGGCCGTGGGAATCAGTCGCCACGGCATGCGCTGCAAGCTGCCGCTGAGGGGATAGGCACGGCAATCGATGTCACCGACGTCCCACACCAGCCCGGAATTTTCCACATCATCGCCATTGACGGTCAGCCCGAGAATCGTACTGGGCAGTGGCCGACCACTTTCGAAGACCGCCAGCAACTCGTCCCGATGCAACAACTTGCCCCGGGGCACGCCGTTGTTGTCGAGAATGAACAGCTCGAACAGTTCGATATCAGGGTTCTGCGCGAGGAACGCCTGGGCGTGTTGCACGGGGGCGAAAGAAATCTTGGCAAGGCTCATGGGAAGGCTCGTATTTCCATGTCGGACGGGCGACAAGGCACCGTCAGTCTGTGCTCGCCATTGAGCGAGCACTGCGAATGATCAACAGGTAATACGAGTATCTGGAGGACGGGCGTGACGGCAATGCCAGAGCGCCCAAAAGGCTAGCTCGGAAGGCAACGCACTAAGAGTTGGGGCCATGGCAGGCGTGAACCGGCCGACCGGATCGACCGCGGCAGATGAAGGGTATTGGAATGCCAGGAGCCAACCGTCCATGAGCGCATCACAGGAAACACATCGAGCAAGCGTCCCACGGCACCCCGGGAGGTTAAACCTGGATTTGATGGAGCTTGGATCGCAGCGAACTAAACATAGGCAAACCAAACAGTCGTTGATCGACACGTCGTGTTCCCTACATTATCTGTCCCGTTCCCGACCATGAAAGCGCCTGCCCGGCATTCTCTTGGCACGATCGTTCCGTTAGGATCGTCAGCCTGGTTTGCGCAAAATCGCGCAAGGAGCACAGCGAGAGACAGAACGGATGCTGAACAGTAACTCCCTCAGAAAGCTCGACATGCAAGACCTCATGGTGTTTAGCGCCGTGTACGAGCAAAGCAGTGTCACCGGCGTGTCCGAGGCATTGTGCGTCAGTCAGTCAACCGTCAGTTATTGCCTCAAGAAACTGCGAACCTGTTTCGAAGACGAGCTATTCATCAACACCCGCACCGGCATGCGCCCCACCTATAAGGCCGAGGGCATGTACGACCATGTGCGCGCCATTTTGCAAAGCATCAACCTGTGCCATGCCGGTACACCCACCTTCGATCCGACCCGGCAAGCCATTACCTTCAATATCTGCGCACCGGAATATTTCGAACAACTGATCCTGCCGCAACTGCTGCAAGGCTTCGATTACGCCAATCTGCCGGTGGTGGTGAACGTGCACAAGCTCGAAGCCGACATCCCCGCCGAAGAGTTGCGCGACGGCAGCCTGGACCTGGTGATCTGCTTCGGCCCGAACTTCCACAGCAACCATGCCGATTTCAAATCCCGGCAGTTGCTGGAGGAAGACCTGGTTTGTGTCGTGGATAAACGGGCGACGCCACTTGAGCCGCAACTGAGCCTTCAGTCTTTCGTACGGCGTCGACACGTGTTTCCGACACCCTGGTCGTCAGCGACCAACATGGTGGACGGCTGGCTGTCGCAGCAGGCGCATCAACGCCAGATTGCCGCCCGCGCCAACAGCTACAGTGCCGCACTGAAGATGATCACCGGCACCGACTTCATCCTGACCCTGCCCCGCCGTATCCAGAAACTGCTGGCCAACGAGGCGATCTTCAATCATCACGAAGTGCCCCAGGGCCTGCCGGGGTTCACCCTGAACATGCAGTGGAGCCTGGCCGTCGATCAGGACAGTGCCAACACCTGGCTGCGCGAACAGATCATCAAGGCCTGCGCCGCCCGCGACACCTGATCGTCATTGACCGATCAAGGCCTTGGCATACGGGCCTCGATCGATGTCGAGGATTTCCACGCACAGTTGCACGCTAACGTCGGCCGGCCATGGCCCCAGTTCCTGGATCACGGCCAGCAGGCTATCGGCCAGTTGCTTCTTGATTTCCGGCGAGCGACCGCTCAGCAAGGCCAGCTTCACGTGGACGAAACCCCGCTCGCCCAACCCCGTGCCCACCCGGAAAGTCTCGAGTTTCACGGCCCGGCTCTTGATGTCCAGCTCGGCAGCGAACTGACCGGAAGCCACCAGTGCATTGTTCAGGCGCAGCAATGCGACATCGGCCTTCAGCTCGGGCAGGTTGGCGGTGTACTCCATGTGCAGGTGAGGCATGTGTTCGACTCCGATTCGAAAATATGACAAGGGGATTTCAGCCGTCACAACCTTACCTCGACTTTAAACGTTGGGGCAGGTTTTGTTTCGCAGCGGGCCCGGTCAGGGTTGCGCCAAGACCCCACGCTCGCCCATGAAGGCCTCCAACCGCGACCGCAACCAGCGCTCGGCCGGGTCACTGTCGACATGGCTCAGCCAGACCATGGACAAATCCAGGGTCGGGGTCTTGAAAGGAAAGGGTTCGTTGAACAGTTGCCCCGAAGCCGCCATGGCGGCGGCGGTATAGTCCGGCAGGCTGGCGATCAGGTCCGTGCCGGCCAGCAACGCCGGCAATGCGCTGTACTGCGGCACCGATAGCACGACCTGGCGCGTGCGTCCGATCTCGGCCAGCCACTCATCGGCAAACCCGGCGACGTTCGCGGTATGGGACACCAGCACATGAGGCCGTGCGCAATACTCGTCCAGGGTCAGCGGCGTGTCCGACGCATCGGCGCGCAACACGCGGGGCTGGATGTGTCGCAACAACTTGCGCTTGGCATTGGCCGGCAGACCGCGCGTCTGGCTGATGCCCACGGTGATGTCGCCCGATGCCAGCAAATCGGGGATGCGCCAGTAATCGACGTGCTGCACCACAAACACGATTTGCGGCGCCTCTTGCCGCAGGCTGCTCAACAGGGGCGGCAACAGGCCGAACTCGACGTCGTCCGACAGGCCGATGCGGAACGTCATGGTGCTGCTGCTGGGATCGAAATCGTGGGTCAGGCTCAAGGCCACCGACAGCGAATCGAGCGCCGGAGATAGATGCCGGATGATTTCTTCAGCCCGGGCCGTCGGCTCCATGCGGTGGCCGACGCGAATGAACAACGGGTCGTTGAACATCTTGCGCAAACGATTGAGGGCCGAGCTGATGGTCGGTTGGCCCAGGAACAGTTTTTCCGCCACCCGTGTCACGTTACGCTCAAGCATCAGCGTTTCGAAAACCACCATCAGGTTGATGTCGGCCTTGCGCAATTCGTTGCGGTTCATCCACTGCCCTCGATCCTTGATTGGATGCAGTGTAGAAACGCCAGGGGCTGCGCGTCTATGCGCAAAAAGGCTCACTTCACCGCCAGGAACTTCAGTCCCCGGGCTTTTTCGGTCAGGCAAAGCAAGGACATAAACGGTCGCCTGTTCGATCCGGGTTCTGCCAGCAATATTTGATAACCAATGGAAACGAATTTCCCGTAGCCAAAACCACCCACTTGGCTAGGCTGGCAGCCACATGCCCAACGCATGTCTTGACTGAATGAATCGCAGGGAGCGAACCGATGTATTTTGAAATCTATCGACAGACCCGAGGCACCCAGAGCAGCGGCAAAGGCCAGTGGCGCTGGCGCTTGAGAGCCGGCAACCACGAAACGATCGCCAGTGGCGAATCCTATGTGAACAAGAGTGACTGCCTCCACGTCATCGGGCTGATAAAGAACGTCCAGGGTGAAACGCCTGTTAAGGAGATCTGACAGCGCCACGAGGGCTCTGTAGGAGCTGGCGAAGCCTGCGATCTTTTGGTCTTGATCTTTCGCTTGAGATTCAAGTGTCTGGGGAAAGATCGCAGCCTCGTTGCACTCGACAGCTCCTACACCGGTTCAGCTTTTTTTGCGGTAGGGTATGCGGACAAAAGCAGGAGGCTGGTGCAATGACTCGATCAATCCATAATCGCGACTGGCTGGTACGCGCGCCCGAATCGAGGAAAATGGAACGCATCGAGGCCTATTTCAGCGGGCATGGCTACACCACCCATCGCCATGACACCTACGCCATCGGGATCACCCTTTCCGGCGTGCAGAGCTTCAACTATTGCCACAGCAAACGCCACAGCCAGCCCGGCGGCACCATCGTCCTGCACCCGGACGAGGTGCACGATGGCGAAGCCGGGACCAGCGAGGGTTTTCGCTACAGGATGTTCTACATAGAACCCTCGGTGATCCAGCAAGTGCTGGGGGGCAAGCCATTGCCCTTCATCGAAGGAGGATTGTCCAACGACCCTCGCCTCAATATCGCGACCCGTCGACTATTGAACGGCCTGGATCATCCCCTCGACCCGTTGGAGGAAGAGGACGCCATCTACGATGTGGCCCAGGCACTCGACATCGCGGCCGGCAGCCGCCGTGGGCGGCGGCTGATCGACTACCCGGCGGCGGAGCGTGCCCGCCTGTTCATCCACGATGCCCTCCACCAGGCGATCACACTGGATGACCTGGTGCAGGCCAGCGGCCGGGATCGATGGAGCCTGTCCCGGGATTTCCGGGCACTGTACGGCACCAGCCCCTATCGCTACATCACCCTGCGCCGCTTGAACGAAGCCCGGCGCCTGGTATTGCATGGCATGCCGTTGAGCGAAGTGGCCCTGGCCAGTGGTTTTTTCGATCAGAGCCACATGACCCGACTGCACACCCAGGCCTTCGGTATTTCACCGGCACGCTGGCTGAAAATGCTGCGCTGAAGGCTGAGGCCGCGCACGGCAAAAAGCTGCACGATCATCCAATACGCACCCAGGCTCCGACAGTAAGGTACAGCTCACCACCCACCTGAGGAGCATGACTCGATGACCCGCTACGCCCCCATCAACTTCGCTCAGAAATACGCATTGTTCCACGAACAATGGGCACCGAAAGTCGTGGCCGAAATGAATGACTACCAATTCAAGATCGCCCGGCTCGAAGGCGAATTCATCTGGCACACCCACGCCGACACCGATGAAACCTTCATCGTGCTGGAGGGCGAGTTGCGTATCGACTTTCGCGACGGTGCGGTAACCATAGGCCCGGGCGAAATGTACGTGGTCAAAAAAGGTGTCGAGCACAAGCCCAGCGCCGCACACGAAGTGAAACTGCTGCTGATCGAACCCCGTGGTGTCCTCAATACCGGCGAGGAAACCAACGAGCGAACGGCGGTCAATGATGTGTGGATCTGACTGAGCCAGGCTCAATCGTATTCAGCTTCCTGGTGATCGCCCAATAACCGCCGCTGACGAGGTGTCGCGGCGGCCAAGACCACAGGGTTGAACTGCCAGTGCAGATAAGGTGAGAACTTCTGCGCGACCATCCGCCGGCCGTAGTGCACCTGGAGCATGTAGCGCGTGCGGTCGGCGGTGCGGTTGTCGCTACCGGCGTGCCATAACTCACTGCGCAGTATCAACACATCGCCCGCCCGGCACAGCACCGGCTGCGCAGAGCGCCCTTGCCACTGTGTTTCGCCCTTCACCGGCGCCCGGCCGGCCTTGTGACTGCCCGCAATGACCTGGGTCGGGCTCAAGTCGGCGTCGATGTCATCCAGGTAAAACTGCGCGGTAAAAACCTGCATCGGCAGTTCAAAGGCAGGGTCGGCCAACAGCCCTGGCGGCAATTGCATCGCCAGATAATCCAGGTGCAACGGCGCCCCGGTAAAACCGGGATGGCAGCGCCAGGCTGTCTGGCCAATGACATGGCAATCATCACCCAGGGCCGCCTCGGCCAGCTCGATCACCCCGGCCACATCCAGGAACGGCAGCCAGAACGGATTGCGATTGAACACGCATTTGTAATGATCAATGACGCCGCTGTAATCCCAATGCTGGGGCTTCAACTGGTCGATGGCATGGCGCAGGTCGGCGATCTGTCGGGCATCCAACACACCGGGCATCAGGACGAAACCGTCCTGATGCAGGGCTTGCAGCTGCTCGTCAGTAGACACGATACCCCCTGTTTCAGGTGCGGAAACGGCCGGTCAGTTCTGCCAGGTTTCTCGACAGGCTGGACAGCTGTTGGCTGGCCTGCATGCTCTGGGCAGAGTTCGCTGCCGCTTCGTTGGACAAGTCGCGGATGTCGGAGATGTTGCGGGCGATCTCTTCGGTGACGCTGCTTTGCTCCTCGCAGGCGTTGGCGATCTGCGCAGCCATGTCGTTGATCCGCAGAATCGAGCCGCTGGCGCCACTGAGCACCTGATCGACCCCCGCCGCACGTTCGACACTGTCACGGGCCTTGCTGCTGCCGACATGCATGGCTTGCACGGCCTTGGCGACACCGCTTTGCAGCCGTTCGATACGCACCTGAATGTCCTTGGTCGAATCCTGGGTGCGCGCCGCCAGGGCCCTGACTTCATCGGCCACGACAGCAAAACCGCGGCCTTGCTCGCCCGCCCGGGCCGCCTCGATGGCAGCGTTCAGTGCGAGCAGGTTGGTCTGTTCGGCAATGCCCCGGATGACCTCAAGCACGGCACCGATGCTGGAGGTTTCCAGGGCCAATGCCTCGATGGTGCCCGAAGCGCTCTCCACTTCCTGGGCCAACTGACGGATCGATTCGATGGTGCTGTTGACAACCGCGGTGCCGTCGCGAGACTGACTGCTGGCTTGCTGGGCGGCGTCCGACGCGTTCACGGCATTGTGTGCCACCTCATGCACTGCGGCACTCATCTGGGTCGCCGCCGTACTGACCTGGTCAAGCGCCGCGTGTTCGCTGCTGATCAACTTGTCATTGGTCGCGGCCATATTGGCCATGGCCCGCGCGGCGGCATCCACCTCCCCGGTCACGCGGCCCACTTCGGCAATCAACGGCTGCAGCTTATCGAGGAAACGGTTGAACGCACTGCCAAGCTGGCCCAGCTCGTCAGCCGAACGCACCTCGAGACGGCCCTTCAGATCCCCACCGCCCTCGGCGATCTGTTCGACACGGTGCAGCAGCCGACGCATCGGACGCAGCACGACCATTGGCAAGGCCACAATCAGCAGGATGCAACCCAGCAGACCCACCAACAAGATACCGCCCTGCTGCACCCCAACCGCCTGGCCATGGTCAATCGCCGCTTGCCCCTCGCGCAGAGACGCTTCGTCTTCCAGTTCACCGAGCTTGTCGATGGCATCGCGCATGGTGTCGAACTTACTTTCACCGTCACCAAAACTCAGCGCACTGGCCGCCTGGGGATTGCTCGCGGCCTGCTCGACCACCTGCCGCGAAACCTGCGACCACTGTGCGAAACGGTCATTGAACTGACTGACCAGCGCCAACGCCTCGGCACTTGGCTGCATCGCGGCATATTTCTGCACACGATCATAAGCTTGCTTCAGATTGTCCCGATGACTGGCACGCAGCGCCTCGGAATGACTGCCCGTATTGCCCCCAAGCAGGCTGCGCTCGGCAACAAAGGCCTGGTAGAGATCACGATCAGCGTTGAGCAACAGGCTGATGGCCGGCAGGTAGCGCTTGGTCAATTGCGTGCTGGACTCCGTCACCTGACCGATGCCACGCATGCCCGACCACCCCATCAGCACCAACAGCAGTGCCAGGAACCCAATGGGCAGGGTGATTTTCCAGCGAAAGCCCAGATCGGCAAAAAACCGCGGCATGGGGTGACACTCCTTTCATGGGGATTAACTTGCCTATCGGCAGCCATGCCTTGAGCTATAGACCATTAGTCCAATTGTTACAAAGCTTTGGGTCTGGCGGACACCGGGGTTATGCAGGTCGCGGAGGGGGTTGAGCGGGATAAAAAAGGTGGGTGGAGGCAATAGCTGCGGGGAATTTTCTGACATTTCCCGCCCACATAATTTAGGGAGTTTTCTGACTCATCATCTGATTGATGATTTCTCCAGAAGGGCTCTATAGTCCAAACGTCGCTCGTAAGAGCGGCTTGGGTTTGGCGACTCGATAACAAATGGTAAGAAGACCCTCAATCAAATGGTGTTTGAAATGAATAGATACATGGCTCTTACCAGTAATGCCGACGATCAACCCCTCTTCGTCGATACCTGCGCGCCTTTGCACATCCTGCTCGACACGGCGGGCTATAGAATTCGCGCGGTTACCCAGCTTTTAGAGAACCTCGCCATGCGAGGGGACATTCCGAGCGACTCAGTGGTCCTTCAGGACTTTGCACAGCTGTGCTGCATTCCCTTGAGGGATGGTTGCGACGTGCTCGATGTCATAGCGCGACGCTTGGATGCGGAACCTGCCTAGGGATAATACTTGTCAGCTAGAGATAAAGTCTGTGGGAGCAAAGCTTGCTCGCGATAGCGGTAGAGTCGCCAATATCGTTGTTAGCTGGCTTACCTCAATCGCGAGCAAGCTTTGCTCCCACAGGATTTACGCCAGACTGACAGATGACGAAAACGAAAAAGCCCCTGAAATGTTCAACCATTTCAGGGGCTTAGTCATACACAATAATGGCGGAGAGATAGGGATTTGAACCCTAGGTACTGTCGCCAGTACAACGGATTTCGAATCCGTCCCGTTCGGCCACTCCGGCATCTCTCCAGTGGCGCGCATCATACCAGCACATTCGCCGGAAGCGAACCCCCGAGCGAAATTTTTTCCGTGCTATCAGATGCTTGCGTCGATTACAGCGGCACACCCAGACGCTGGGCGACTTCTTCGTAGGCTTCGATGACGTCACCGAGGCCCTGGCGGAAGCGGTCCTTGTCCATCTTCTTCTTGGTGTCCTTGTCCCAGAGGCGGCAGCCGTCCGGGCTGAATTCGTCGCCCAGGACGATGGAACCGTCGCTGAACACACCGAATTCAAGCTTGAAGTCCACCAGCAGCAGACCGGCGTCGTCGAACAGCTTGGTCAGCACTTCGTTGACCTTGAGGGACAATTCCTTCATGCGAGCCAGTTGCTCGGCGGTGCCCCAACCGAATGCCACGACGTGGGATTCGTTGATGAACGGGTCGCCCTTGGCGTCGTCCTTCAGGAACAGTTCGAAGGTGTAAGGGTTGAGCTTCAAGCCCTCTTCCACGCCCAGGCGCTTGACCAGGCTGCCGGCGGCGTAGTTACGCACGACGCATTCGACCGGGATCATGTCCAGCTTCTTGACCAGGCATTCGTTGTCGCCCAGCAGCTTGTCGAACTGGGTCGGCACGCCGGCGGCTTCGAGTTTCTGCATGATGAAGGCGTTGAACTTGTTGTTCACCATGCCTTTGCGGTCCAACTGTTCGATGCGCTTGCCGTCGAACGCCGAGGTGTCGTTGCGAAACAGCAGGATCAAGCGGTCAGCGTCGTCGGTCTTGTAAACCGACTTGGCTTTGCCGCGGTAGAGTTCTTCACGTTTTTCCATGATGGGCTCCGCTTGCTAAGTAGTGGGCTAGGCGATATGTCGCCAGTCGAGCCCTGAATCTTGATCGGCCAGTTGCAGCCAGTCCGGGTCGCACCCGAGGGTGTCGACAAAACATTGCCGGGCCAGCTGCGGCAGGTTGTTCTTGCTGCTCAGATGGGCCAGGACCAGGTGTTGCAGGCCTTGCCAGCCCAACTCGGCCACCAGGAACGCTGCCTGGTGGTTGTTCAAATGTCCGTGTTCCCCGCCTACCCGCTGCTTGAGGAAGTACGGGTAGTAACCACGCGCCAACATGTCGCGGCAGTGGTTGGACTCGATCATCAACGCATCGAGGTCCCGGTAACTGTCCATCACCCTGTCGCAATACGACCCCAGGTCGGTCAGCAGCCCAAAGCGCCGCTCGCCGTCACTGAACACATATTGCGTCGGTTCCCGGGCATCGTGCGCCACGCTGACCACGCTGATATCCAGGCAACCGATGCGCAGTTGCTCGCCACCGGCCACGAACCCGGCCGGCTCGATGGGCTTGCGCAGGCCTTCCAGTGTCCCACGGCTCAGGTACACCGGCAGATTGTAGCGCCGAGACAGCAAACCCACGCCATGCACGTGGTCGGCATGTTCGTGGGTCACGAGTATCGCGCTCAATTGCGCCGGGTGCACACCCAGGCGCAACAGGCGCTTCTCGGTTTCCCGCAGGGAGAAACCACAATCGACCAACACATACGTGCCGGCGCTGGCTACCAGCGTGCCGTTCCCCTGGCTACCGCTGCCGAGAACGGCAAAACGCATCGGATCAGCCCAGGTTGTCCTGAATCACACTCAACACCTTGCGGGCCACATCGGCCGGCGCCACGGTGTTGATGTTCTTCTCGACGGTGACCTGGACGCTGTCGCCGACCTTGCTCAGGCGAACCTGGTAACGCTCGGCGCGGGCTTCGATTTCTTCCTTGTCCGGCTTGCTGCCGAACAGGCCACTGAAGAAGCCAGGCTTCTCGTCTTTCTTCTCGGCCTTTTCAGCGAGGTTGATGTAGTACAGGCCCAGGCTGCGGTTGATGTCTTCAACGCGCCATTCGCCCTGCTCCAGCGCACGGCCAACGCTCGACCAGGCACGGTCCAGGTCGGAGCCGACGTTGAGCACCGGGTTGCCGCTGCCGTCTTCGCTCAGGCTGACGCGGCTCGGCGCATCGAACTCCTTGGACGCCAGCATCGAGACCGAACCGCCCTGCTCCGCGGTACGACTCATGCTGGCAAGCATGTCGTCCACCAGTGCAGCGTCGAGGCCGGTATTGACCGAACGGTTGGTGAAGGCCACGTCGGCGGTGCTGCCGGCAGGTCGCTCGGCGCTGACCACATAGACTTCACTGGTGTTGCGCTGCACGCCCGGCTCGATACGCACCCGCACGCGGGTTTCGCTGTCGGCCGCGACACCGGCGGCGCTCATGCGCTTGGCCATGCTGGCGGACAGTTCATCGGAGCGCTGCCAGGTGGTGGTGAACTCGCCAGTTTGCGGGCGCTGTTCGTCCAGGCGGAAACCGTTGTCCTGGAAGAACTGGATCGCCACAGGCCAGACTTCGGCCGGTGGATGCTGGCCCATGACCCAACTGGAGTCGCCACTCTTCTGCAGGGTGTAGTCGCTGGCATCGGCCACGGCCGACAGCGGCTGTGGACGTGGGACGATGTATTCGCCCTTGACGCTGTCGTCGGCTACGTTGCGCGGGATCGGCAGCAGCGGATCCAGACGCTTGGCAACGTTGACGTCTTGCGGCATTTGCATCGGTGCAGTCTGTTGCGCCTGCAGGTAATCGCTACCACGGTCGCGGAAGTAACCTTCCGGTCCCCAGATCCATCCGCAGCCGCTGGTGCTGGAGATAATCAAGGCAAGTGCGGAAAGTCCGGCCATTCGCTTCATGCGTTGTACTTCCTCAATTAAACCAGGACGCCGGACTGGCGCATGGCCTGCCGCAGCGGTTCTTGACAGGGGGTGCTCAGCCAGGTCAGTGGCAGGCGGATGCCTTCGTGCATCAGGCCCATTTCAACCAAGGCCCACTTCACCGGAATCGGGTTGGCCTCGATGAACAGGTCCTTGTGCAACGGCATCAGTTTTTCGTTGATTGCCCGTGCAGTCTCGGCGTCGCCCTTGAGCGCGGCCTCGCACAGGTCGGCCATTTCACGTGGGGCAACGTTGGCGGTGACGGAGATGTTGCCCTTGCCGCCCATCAGGATCAGCTCGACCGCTGTCGGATCATCGCCAGACAGCACGATGAAGTCCTTGCTCACGCCATCGAGAATGGCCTTGGCGCGCTTCATGTCGCCGGTGGCTTCCTTGATACCGATGATGTTCGGCACCGTGGACAGACGGATCACGGTCTCGGCCAGCATGTCGCAGGAGGTACGACCGGGAACGTTATAGAGGATCTGCGGGATGTCGACGGCTTCGGCAATGTGCTTGAAGTGCTGGTACAAGCCTTCCTGGGTCGGCCTGTTGTAGTACGGGACAACCAGCAGGCAGGCGTCGGCACCGGCTTCCTTGGCGTTGCGGGTCAGCTCGACGGCCTCGCGGGTCGAGTTGGCGCCGGTGCCGGCGATGACGGGAATGCGACCGTTGACCTGCTTGACCACGGCACGGATGACTTCGATGTGCTCATTGACGTCGAGGGTTGCCGACTCGCCGGTGGTACCGACGGCGACAATGGCATGGGTGCCGTTCTCAAGGTGGAAGTCCACGAGTTTGCTGAGGCTGGCCCAGTCAAGATGCCCTTGTGCATCCATGGGTGTGACCAGTGCCACCATACTGCCCGCAATCATGAAACCGCTCCTGCCGGAAAAAGAGAGCGGTAATGGTACTGGCGCCAAGATGCTTGTACAAGCGAACTACCATTCCCCTTGGCGATGGTTTTCGCTACCCTTCAGGCTTTGATCGGTACCGACAAGCTCATACGCCGGTTTCCAGCCTCCGTTTTCGTCGCCGCAAGCCCCGATCCCGGGTTTGTCCTGGTGCGTTCCTGCTGTCGCGGAATGCAGCGCAACCCTGGGCACAAGGCTTGAGCCGTTCGTTTTTCCGGGCCTGGCGCTGTGTCGAGCGGCAAAAGTACCGACCGCTCATCGCTTTAGGAATGCTGCATGTCCACCCCCACAGTCCGCGAACAATTCCTTGTTATCAGTGCCCTTGGCGCCAACCCCATGGAGCTGACTAACGTCCTGTGCCGCGCCAGCCATGAAAATCGCTGCGCCGTCGTGACCTCACGCCTGACCCGTCATGGCGAATGCAGTGCGCTCGTGCTCGAGATCTCCGGCAGCTGGGACGCCCTGGCTCGCCTGGAAGGCAGCCTGCCGGTGCTGGCCAAGAAGCATGCCTTCACCGTCAACGTGGTGCGTAGCGCCGCGCTGGAGAACCGTCCCCAGGCCCTGCCCTACGTGGCCTATGTGAGCTCGGCCTACCGTCCGGACATCATCAACGAGCTGTGCCAGTTCTTCATGGACCACCACGTCGAGCTGGAAAACCTGACCTGCGACACCTACCAGGCCCCGCAGACCGGCGGCACCATGCTCAATGCCACGTTCACCGTGACCCTGCCCGCCGGCACCCAGATCAGTTGGCTGCGCGATCAGTTCCTGGATTTCGCCGATGCGATGAACCTGGATGCCCTGATCGAACCGTGGCGCCCACAAAACCCAATGTAAGGAAGCGTTCATGGCCGTTGCAGTCGACCAGCCGGTTACCGATTTCCAGGCACCCGCCACCAGCGGGCAGACCGTCAGCCTCGCCGCCCTCAAGGGCAAGCAGGTGGTGATCTACTTCTACCCCAAGGACAGCACCCCGGGCTGCACCACCGAAGGCCAGGGTTTTCGCGATCAGCATGCGCAGTTCCAGGCAGCCAACACCGAAGTGTTCGGCGTCTCCCGGGACAGCCTCAAGTCCCACGAGAACTTCAAGTGCAAACAGGAATTCCCGTTCGAGCTGATCAGTGACAAGGACGAGGCCGTCTGCCAGCTGTTCGACGTGATCAAGCTGAAAAAGCTCTATGGCAAGGAATACCTGGGCGTTGATCGCAGTACATTCCTGATCGACAAGAACGGCGTGCTGCGCCAGGAATGGCGTGGCGTGAAGGTGCCGGGGCATGTGGATGCGGTGTTGGCGGCGGCTCAGGCACTCAACAAGGCCTGAATCTTTCACTGCCTGTCCTGGCCCCATCGCGAGCAAGCTCGCTCCCACAGGGATTTGATTAACACCCTCAATCCAATGTGGGAGCGAGCTTGCTCCGGGCGGCGTTCCGACGATGGGGCCATAAGCCTCACCCTATTACTCAAACTACAACAATGGCGCCACAATCGGCTCCTTGCTCGGCCACGCATCCAGCACCGCCTTGAACAGCGTCGCCAGGGGAATCGCGAAGAACACCCCCCAGAACCCCCACAGCCCACCAAACAGCAGCACCGCACAGATGATCGCCACCGGATGCAGGTTCACCGCCTCGGAGAACAGCAGCGGGACCAGCACATTGCCGTCCAGCGTCTGGATGATCCCGTAGACCGCCATCAGATAGATGAACTGATCGCTCCAACCCCACTGGAACAGCGCAATCAAGGCCACCGGCACTGTCACCACCACGGTGCCGACATAAGGCACCACCACTGAGATGCCCACCAGTAGCGCCAGCAACGCGGCGTAATTGAGCCCCAGGGCGACGAAGCCGATGTAGGTCACGCCACCGCAGATGAAAATCTCGATGACTTTGCCGCGAATGTAGTTGGCGATCTGCCGATTCATCTCCTGGGCCACCCGGGTAATCAGCGCCCGCTCACGAGGCAGGTAGCCACGGACCCAACGACCGATCATTTCCCGGTCCTTGAGGAAGAAAAACACCAGGATCGGCACCAGCACCAGGTAGATCATGATGTTGACCAAAAGCGGCAGGCTGGACAGCGAAAACGTCAGCGCCCACTGGCCGAACTTGCCGATCTGGCCGCGTACGACTTCAATGGCTTGCAACACCTGCTCATCGGACACCAGGTGCGGATAACGCTCGGGCAACAGCAACAGCACGGACTGCCATTTGGCAAGCATCCCCGGCAACTCGTTGAAGAGTGTCACCAACTGGTGCCAGAGCAGCGGCACGATCACGATTATGAACACCAACAACAAGCCCATGAACAGGGCAAACACCAAGCCCACCGCCACCGCACCCGGCAACCGCAAGCGCTCCAGGGTCGTGACCAACCCTTGCATCAAGTACGCCAGCACCATCCCCGCCAGCACCGGCGCCAGCATGCCGCCCAGGGTGAGCACGGCGGTAAAGGCCAGGAATAGCAGCACTGCCAGGACCACAGCCTCTTCATCGGAGAAGTAGCGCTGGATCCAGTCGCGTAACACTTTGAACATTAAAAATCCTTAAGAGACGCTGTCGGTTTTCAGGCCTTTTTCAGCCAGTAACGGTAGACGCCGTTATCGTCTTCTTCACACAGCAGCGTATGACCGGCCAATCGGGCGAAGGTGCGGAAATCACGCTGGGAGCCTGCATCCGTGGCGATCACCTTGAGCACACTGCCGCTGGCCAGGCGATTGAGTTCCAGCTTGGCCTTGAGCAGCGGCAACGGACAGTTCAGGCCGCTGGCGTCCAGTTCGGCATCGTGGGCTACAGCATCAGTCATGGGTTCACTCCGCGGCAGATCGTTGAGCGGCCTAGAATATCTGGTCCCGGGCCCGGTGTCCGGCTACAGTAAGGTCTTTGTCGACTAAGGCTTCGTGCATGACATTTCTGCGCCCCACCCTGCTGACGCTCGCTTGCCTGCTTGCCTCACCGGGCTTCGCCGACGACCTGCCGTCACTTGGCGACGCCAGTTCTGCCATCGTCTCGCCAGAACAGGAGCACCAACTGGGCCGCGCCTGGCTGGCCCTGCTGCGCAGCCAGGTTTCACAGCTCAACGACCCACAGCTCAAGGACTACGTCGAATCCAGCGTCTATAAACTGGTGGAAACCAGCCAGGTCAACGACCGACGCCTGGAATTCATCCTGATCAACAGCCCGCAGCTCAACGCCTTCGCCGCACCTGGCGGAATCGTCGGGGTCAACGGCGGCCTGTTCCTCAATGCACAGACCGAAGGCGAATACGCCTCGGTCATGGCCCACGAACTGGCGCACTTGTCACAACGCCACTTCGCCCGTGGCGTCGAAGCCCAGCAGCGCATGCAGGTGCCAATGATGGCCGCGCTGCTGGCCGGCATCGTGATTGCCGCCGCCGGTGGCGGTGACGCCGGGATCGCGGCCATCGCCGGGACCCAGGCCGCGGCCATCCAGGAACAACGGCGTTTCTCGCGCCAGAACGAACAGGAAGCCGACCGCATCGGCATCCAGAACCTGGAAAAGGCCGGCTACGACCCGCGGTCCATGCCGACCATGTTCGAACGCCTGATGCGCCAATACCGGTTCGACGCCAAGCCTCCGGAATTCCTGCTGACTCACCCGGTGACCGAATCCCGGATCGCCGACACCCGCAACCGCGCCGAACAGGCCAAGCCGGGCGGTATCGAGGACAGTGTGCGCTATCAACTGATCCGCGCACGGGTCCAGTTGATCTATGAAGAAACCCCGGGCCTGGGCGCCAAGCGTTTCCGAGCACAGCTGGATGAGAATCCGAAGAACGACGTGGCGCGCTACGGCCTGGCGATCGCGCAGATCAAGGGTGGCCAGTTGAATGAAGCACGGGAGAACCTCAAGCCGTTGCTGGCCAAATCGCCCAACGAGATCATCTACAACCTCGCCCAGGTGGATCTGGACATCACCAGCAACAAACTGGCCGACACTCAATCGCGCGTCGACCGGATGCTGAGCCAATACCCGGGCAACTATCCGCTCAACCAGGTACGCGTCGACCTGCTGCTCAAGCAGAACCGCCCCGCCGATGCCGAGAAGGCCCTGGAGAACCTGCTCAAGACCCGCCCGGACGATCCGGACGTCTGGTACATGGTGGCCGAGACCCGCGGGCTGTCGGGCAACATCATCGGCCTGCATCAGGCTCGTGCCGAGTACTTCGCACTGGTGGGCGACTACCGTCAGGCCATTCAGCAGCTGGACTTCGCCAAACGGCGCGCCGGCACCAATTTCCCCCTGTCGTCACGCATCGATGCACGACAGCGGGAACTCATGGAGCAGGAACGCATGGTCAAGGACATGATGGGCTGAGTATTTGCCAGACAATAAAAAACCGCCTCTCTCGAGGCGGTTTTTTTTCAGCCGCTAACCGGTCATTCGGCCAGCTTGAAGGTGATGAAGCTTGCACGTCCCTGGCGCAGGACACGCATCGAGACCGAACGATTCTTCGGCAACGCCTTGGCGATGTCGGTGAACTCCTTGGCGGACCCGATGGCCTGGTTGTTCAGGTGCGTAATGATATCGCCCGGCTGAAGGCCGATCAGGGCGGCAGGACCATCCTGCACCTCCTTGATCACCACACCGCCCTGAAGCTCCAGGGTGCGCTTCTGCTCTTCGGTCAGCTCGGCCACAGCCACGCCCAGACGGTTGCTGCTGCGCTCGACGCCAGACTTGGGCAGCGAATCCAACTCCTTGCCTTCTTCAGGAATGGCGCCGACGGTCAATTCTACGTTCTTGCGCTTGCCCTCACGAATCACTTCCAGATTGGCCTTGGCACCAGCCTTGAGGGCACCCACCAAGTGCGGCAGGTCGGCGGACATCACGATCGGCTGACCATTCATGCTCAGGATCACGTCCCCCACTTGCAGGCCGCCCTTGGCAGCCGGGCCACCTTCCTGGATCTGCGCCACCAGCGCACCGGCTGGTTTTTCCAGCCCGAACGACTCGGCCAGGTCCTTGTTCACTTCCTGGATGACCACGCCCAACCAGCCACGGCTGACCTTGCCTTCGCTTTTCAGTTGGTTGGACACGTCCATGGCAACGTCGATCGGAATCGCGAAGGACACGCCCATGAAGCCGCCCGAACGGGTATAGATCTGGGAGTTGATGCCGACAACTTCACCCGCGAGGTTGAACAGCGGGCCACCGGAGTTACCCGGGTTGATCGGCACGTCGGTCTGGATGAACGGCACGTAGTTTTCGTTCGGCAGGCTGCGACCGATGGCGCTGACAATACCCTGGGTCACGGTGTGGTCGAAGCCGAACGGCGAACCGATGGCCACGACCCATTGGCCGGCTTTCAGGTCCTGGGATTTGCCCAGCTTGAGCACGGGCAGGTCCTTGCCTTCGATTTTCAACAGCGCCACGTCGGAACGTGGATCGGTGCCGATCAACTTGGCCTTGAGCTCGCTGCGATCGGCCAGGCGTACCAGGATTTCGTCGGCATCGGCGATCACATGGTTGTTGGTCAGAATGTAGCCATCAGGCGAAATGATGAAGCCCGAACCCAGGGATTGCGCTTCGCGCTGGCGACCGCCACCGGGCGAACGGGGTTGTTGCGGCATGCCACGCTCGAAGAACTCACGCAGCATCGGCGGCAAACCTTCCAGGTCCGGCATCTGCTGGTCCGAGACGCGGCGATCCGGCAGCTTCTGGGTCGTGCTGATGTTCACTACAGCGGGCGAAGCCTGCTCGACCAATTGCGTAAAGTCGGGCAACTCGACCGCCACGGCAGGAACGGCCTGGCCGAGCACAAGCACGGTGGCAAGGATAGAAAAATAGGTTTTCAAGCGTGGTATCGACATACGGCTCCCGTTACGACGAGCATGGTTAAGCGATATGGAACAAGGCATACCAGGAAAAGATACGCCGGTATTTTTGTTCCGGAAACAGACAAGGCCAGGGCCGAGCGGCTCTGACCTATAGAAAAAAAGCTGGGTTTTTGCAAATGAAAATACTGACAGGAAGTTTCGGCATTTCGATCAAGCCCTGGCATCATCAGCCTCTCGCGCAATCGAACCACCCATGCAGCCAGCAGGTTATTGAGTCGCCGTGACGTCGGAGCGCATGGAAAGCGCAATCCGTTCCGCCGTGCCTATAGGAATCTCACCAACCACCGTGACCATCATTTCGCCCTGGGGCGTCGTGAGCCTGCGGGAGACGGCAGCCGTCGGGCCGAGCTGAGTACGAGTATCGGTGGCATTGGCACCGTTCAGCGGCTCCAGGAACACCGAGAAGCGCGCCAGGCCATCGTCGTACATCAAGCTGTTGACCTGGACCTGGGTGTCCGGGTCCTTGCGCACGGCACTGCTGGACAGTTCGAAACCAGGCGGAAGCCAGTCCGAGTGCCAGGCGGCCTTCACCGCGACGACCTTGGCGGGATCCTGCGCGACAGCCTTGCATTCGGCGCTGGCTTGCAGATCACCGTCTGTCGGCGCGGCGACATTCAAGCGGGTGAACTGGAAACGTTCGAGCAACTGGCCCTTGTCGTTGAGCAACAGGGACTTGAGCGGCAAGCCGGTCTCTTTGTCCAGGTGCAGCTCAAAGCCATAGCGATGCTGGTCCTTGGGCGTCAACGCCACAATGACCGCTTGACGCCCGGCCACGCGCGACTTGCCAATGACGGCCAGGTCATACCAATTCTTGAGTTTTTGCGGATCGAGCGTACGTGAGGTGCCGTCAGGCGTATTGCCCAGCCCTGCGATCAAGGAGCCACTGACGCATTGAGTATGCCCATCAATGCGCAGGACTTCCTGTGCCGAGCCGTCGAGCTGGAGTAACCGCTCGCGGACTTTGCCATCCTGGACGCGATGCCAGATGTTATGGGTAGAAAAACTACCGTTGCGCTCGTAAACGAAAGTGCCCTGGAAGCTCTGCTGTTGCTCGGCTTGACTCAGGCGGTTCAACCAATCCTGAGCCTCATCGGCATGGGCTGGAATTGCACACCAGCCACCAAGCAGAAGCATGAATAGAGGTATGGCGCGCAATGGTTTTCCTTAATTAACGGTTTTCCATGCTGGCTGCACGGGCGTAAGGCAGCGCGCTTTCAGTACCTTTCAGGGCAGCTTGCTGAGCATGCTGACGCAGGTAGTTGGGCAGACGCTGATCATGCCAGCCAGGTTGGCCTTGCAGAACACCATTGACCATTGGGCCTGCGGTTTCCGAGCCTTCGCTGTAGCCGGCCAGTACCGCTGGACCCTTGACCTGTGGAGCGGTCAGGCCTGGCTGGTTGGACTGCTGCGCCATCTGCACGCCAGCAATCTCATCCTGGTTGTACAGGCGTACACCGGCCAGTACGGCCACGGTGACCGAAGCGGCTACTGCCAGGCGACCCAGGCTGCGCCATGGTCCGCGAGAAGCTTTTACCGGTACGGCTTCGTCAGCCAATGCAGCGGAAACGGCCGCAGCGATGTCCAGGCGTGGAAGCAACAAGTCCTTGTGCATCACGGCCCGGGCGATCTGGTAACGAGCCCAGGTCTCACGGGTTTCAACATCGTCGAAGGCATTCAATACCCGACGCAATTCCAGTTCGTCCGCTTCGTTATCCATCACTGCGGACAGCGATTCCTGCAGGGCTTCACGACTCATGGCGTTCCTCTCTTGGCTGTCGCCGCTGTCTCTAGTTTTCCTGCAACAAAGGTTGCAGGGCTTTATCAATGGCCTCCCGGGCGCGGAAGATCCGGGAGCGCACGGTGCCTACAGGACATTGCATGACGCTCGCAATGTCTTCGTAACTCAGACCGTCGAACTCACGTAAAGTTAAAGCCGTACGCAAATCTTCGGGCAGTTGCTGGATGGTTCGATGGACGGTGCCTTCAATCTCATCCCGCAGCAACGCACGTTCCGGTGATTCGAGATCCTTGAGGCCATGATCGCCATCATAGAACTCGGCATCTTCAGAACTTACATCGCTATCCGGCGGCCGACGGCCGCGTGAAACCAGATAGTTTTTCGCCGTGTTGATGGCGATGCGGTAAAGCCACGTATAAAACGCGCTGTCCCCGCGAAAATTTCCAAGTGCGCGGTAGGCCTTGATGAAGGCTTCCTGAGCGACATCCTGCGCTTCATGGGTGTCGTGCACGAAACGCACGATCAACCCGAGAATTTTGTGCTGGTATTTAAGCACTAGCAGATCGAAAGCTCGCTTGTCGCCGCGTTGGACGCGCTCGACCAGCTGCTGATCCTCTTCCTGGGTTAGCATGAACACTCCTCGATAAGCTCGAAGGAGGCTTGCATTACTAATTGACCGGGCTTGCAAACATAGACTCGGGCTTTTCGCAAAAGTTCTCCCCCTTCCAAGCAAGTTTCCGGCGCGCTCTGATCTCGGCACGCACGAAAAACGCAGCAGGAGATTCCCCGGCTGCGCGAATAATCTGTCACCGGGCCTGACGGCAGAGACTCCAATCGAAATCTTGCACCAACCCGACGCTGCTCCCTTTTGCAGACAACCGTCTATTGAACGTAGGCGCTTGGCAAAAGTTCCCACTATTTATAGCGCTGCACACTGAATACCAGGCAACCGTGACGAGATAAACAGCGTTCTGTCCTCGAAACGGCGGCCTTATCGACGTTGTACCAAAAACGGCGATCCGACGAAGCGTGTCGCTTTTCTGTCACGCTGGTTTCACATTGCCATGAATGCCCGGCTATTGTGCCGATCCCCCCCTCTATATACTAGTGGGCTGCGTGGCTGCCTGACCCGTTGAACCGGTGTCTTGCGCCAACCCCGACCCGGGTCGCCTTGAGCGGAAACCATTCGAATGAGCCAACAGTTTCAACACGATGTTCTGGTAATCGGCAGCGGAGCCGCCGGATTGAGCCTTGCACTGACTTTGCCTGCGCATTTGCGCATTGCAGTACTGAGCAAGGGCGACCTGGCCAACGGTTCGACCTTCTGGGCCCAGGGCGGTGTCGCAGCCGTGCTGGACGATACCGACACCATTGAATCCCATGTCGAGGACACCCTCAACGCCGGCGGTGGCCTTTGCAATCCAAAAGCGGTGCGTTTCACCGTGGAACACAGCAGGGAAGCCATCCAGTGGCTGATCGATCAGGGTGTACCGTTTACCCGTGACGAACAATCGGGCACCGAAGACGGCGGTTTCGAGTTCCACCTGACGCGCGAAGGCGGTCACAGCCATCGGCGCATCATCCATGCGGCCGACGCCACTGGTGCGGCGATCTTCAAGACCCTGCTCGCCCAGGCGCGACTGCGGCCGAACATCGAACTGCTGGAACAGCGCGTCGCGGTCGACCTGATCACCGAAAAACGCCTGGGCCTGGACGGTGATCGCTGCCTCGGTGCCTACGTGCTCAATCGCGGCACCGGTGAAGTCGACACCTACGGCGCACGTTTCGTCATCCTGGCGTCCGGCGGCGCAGCGAAAGTCTATCTGTATACCAGCAACCCCGACGGCGCCTGCGGCGATGGCATCGCCATGGCCTGGCGTTCGGGTTGCCGGGTGGCGAACCTGGAGTTCAACCAGTTCCACCCCACCTGCCTCTATCACCCGTTGGCCAAGAGTTTCCTGATCACCGAAGCCTTGCGTGGCGAAGGTGCCCACCTGAAGCTGCCCAACGGCGAACGCTTCATGCAGCGCTTCGATCCGCGCGCCGAACTGGCACCGCGCGACATCGTCGCCCGGGCCATCGACCACGAAATGAAGCGCCTGGGTATCGATTGCGTTTACCTGGACATCAGCCACAAGCCCGAAGCGTTCATCAAGAGTCACTTCCCGACGGTGTACGAACGCTGCCTGGAGTTTTCCATCGACATCACAAAGCAGCCGATCCCGGTGGTGCCGGCGGCGCATTACACCTGCGGCGGTGTGATGGTCGACCAACAGGGCCGTACCGACGTGCCTGGGCTGTATGCCATTGGCGAAACCAGCTTCACCGGCCTGCACGGCGCCAACCGCATGGCCAGCAACTCGCTGCTGGAATGCTTCGTCTACGCCCGCTCGGCGGCGGCAGACATCCTGGCGCAATTGCCGCAGATTGCCGTTCCTGCCGCCCTGCCCTCGTGGGACGCCAGCCAGGTCACCGATTCGGACGAAGACGTGATCATCGCGCACAACTGGGACGAACTGCGGCGATTCATGTGGGACTACGTGGGCATCGTGCGCACCAACAAGCGCCTGCAACGGGCACAACATCGGGTGCGCTTGCTGCTGGATGAAATCGACGAGTTCTACAGCAACTACAAAGTCAGCCGCGACCTGATCGAGTTGCGCAACCTGGCCCAGGTGGCCGAACTGATGATTCGCTCGGCCATGGAGCGCAAGGAAAGCCGGGGGCTGCATTACACGCTTGACTACCCGAACCTGCTGCCCGAGGCACTGGACACTATCCTGGTGCCGCCCACCTACGCCGACTGAACCTGAGCTGTACCCGCAGGCGCCGATGGATATCCGGCGCCAGCGCGTCGCGCGGCACACACAGCGAGCGGACCCGCCGTTCCCCCTGCACGCGAAAGCGCAGCACGACGATCATCGGCAGCGCCAGGCTATCGGGGCGCAGCTGCACAGCCCGCCACCCGTCGGCCCGACTCCAGAGTTGCCAGCCAGCGGCATTTCGACGCAACCGGGAAATGGCCCGGCGATGAGTCAGCAATAAATGTCGGGGAATCACCCAGGCGCCATGGGCTAGGCACAATGCGACGCCAAGCACCGCGACCCCGGAGGGGACGGACAACAGGAACAACGACCCCAGGGCGAACACCTGGGCCAGCAGATAGGCTGCCAGCAGTTGCCCGGAGGCCTGCCAGCGGCATTCGAAGCGATTACTTGGGTTGGACACGGTCCAGAATCATCCGGACCATGCGCTGCAACTCAGGGTCTTCGGATTCGCTGCGCTCCATGAACCAGCCGAACATGTCCTGATCCTCGCATTCGAGCAGGCGGACATAACACGCGCGGTCCACTTCATTGAGATGGGGATAAACCTCTTTGACGAATGGCACCAGCAACACGTCCAGCTCAAGCATGCCGCGGCGGCTGTGCCAGTAGAGGCGATTCAGTTCAACATCTTCGACCATGGAGCGCTCCTCAAATAGAGCGCAAGTATACAGGCCCCGCCGCAGCGGAACAGACAGCTTTGGCAGGGCACCATCGATCCTTTGTGAACTACCCATTTCAAGGGCGCCCCCTTATGATGTCTACCAGACCTTTTACCCTGCGATGACCCATGGCTGATTCCGCTTTTTTCTGCACCCTGTCCCACGAAGGCGTCCTTGCGGTCCGCGGCGTGGATGCCGGCAAATTCCTGCAAGGCCAATTGACCTGCAACCTCGACTACCTGAGTGACAGCCGGGCCAGCCTCGGCGCCCGCTGCACCCAGAAAGGCCGGATGCAATCGAGCTTCCGTATCCTGCTCGAAGGCGACGGCGTGTTGATGGCCATGGCCGCCGAACTGCTTGAGTCGCAACTGGCCGACCTGAAAAAATATGCCGTGTTCTCCAAATCCAAGCTCACCGACGAAAGCGCGGCCTGGGTTCGCTTCGGCCTGGAAAACGCCGACAAGGCGCTGGCCGGCCTGGGCCTCGAACTACCGGGGGACACCGACAGCGTGGCTCGCCATGAAGCCTTGATCGCCATCCGCGTATCTCCCGGCCGCGCTGAACTGTGGGCGCCCGCCGAACAGGCCCAGACACTGCGAACCCGCCTGGGCACAGAACTGGCCGAAGCGGATCTGAACCCCTGGCTGTTGGGCCAGGTCCGCGCCGGAATCGGCCAGGTCATGCCGGCCACCCGCGAGCTGTTCATCCCACAGATGCTCAACCTGCAAGCCATCGGCGGCGTCAGTTTCAAGAAAGGCTGCTACACCGGCCAGGAAATCGTCGCCCGCATGCAATACCTGGGCAAGCTCAAGCGACGCCTGTACCGCCTGCAGTTGGACGCCAGCGAACTGCCAGAGCCTGGCACCGCGCTGTTCTCCCCCACGCATGGCAGCTCCATCGGCGAAGTGGTTATTGCCGCCCGCGACGAGGGGAATATTGAACTGCTTGCGGTATTGCAGGCCGAAGCAGCAGAAGACGACAATTTGCACCTCGGTAGCCTGGAAGGCCCAAGCCTTCAATTGTTGGACCTGCCTTACGAACTGGATCGCGACCGCGAAATCCAGCGCTGATCGCAGCATTTGCCGCAATACCCTAGAGAACCGAAATGAGCGATTTGGCGGATAAGGTCCAACGGGATTTGGTGCAAGCCATCGATAACGATGACTTGGTTCTGCCAACATTACCGGAAGTGGCCCTGCAGATTCGCCGGGCCGCCGAAGACCCGGAAATCAGCGTCAGCAACCTGAGCAAAGTGATCGGCCGCGATACGGCTCTCTCGGCACGCCTGATAAAGGTGGTCAACAGCCCACTGCTGCGCGCCACACAGGAAGTCACCGACCTGCACACGGCCATCACTCGATTGGGCGTCAACTACAGCAGCAACCTGGCCATCGGCCTGGTCATGGAGCAGATTTTCCACGCCCGCTCCGAAGTAGTGGAGCTGAAGATGCGCGAAGTCTGGCGCAAGAGCCTGGAGATCGCCGGCGTCAGCTATGCGCTGTGTCGCGGTTACACCCAACTCAAGCCCGACCAGGCCGCGCTGGGTGGGCTGGTGCACCAGATCGGCGTGCTGCCGATCCTGACGTATGCGCAAGACAACAATGAATTGCTGTCGGACCCGGTCAGCCTCAACCACGTCATCGAAACGATTCACCCGGTGCTGGGGGACAAACTACTCAGCGTCTGGGAGTTTCCGGAGCGGTTGGTGAAACTGCCGGGGCTGTATCTGGATTTCACCCGGGACTCCAAGCAAATCGATTATGTCGACCTGGTGCAGGTCGCAGCGCTGTATTGCTACAAGGACACCGACCATCCCCTGAGCAAGGTTGACGTGTTCGGGGTTCCCGCCTTCAAGAAACTGGGCATCGACCCGGAGAACAAGGCACGGTGTGCGGATATCGAAGAAGCGCGGTCGATGTTCTATTAAGCAGGTCGGACACCTACGAACGCGTAGTCAAGCCTGAATTTGTGACCTGTGGCAACAGGATTTGTGGGAGCAAAGCTTGCTCGCGAAACAGGCGCCTCGTTTTATATAAAGACCGTGTCGCCATCATCGCGGGCAAGCCTTGCTCCCACAGGATCAGTCTGCGCCTGGGATAAAACTCACCCGCACCTTCAACCCGCGCTCCTGCCCGTCGTGCAAGGTGATCTGCGCCAGGTGCGCACGGCAGATTTCGCCGACGATCGCCAATCCCAGCCCCGAACCCGCCACTTGCTGGTTGCGTCGATAGAAGCGCTCGAACACCCGGTCCCGCTCGTGCAGCGGAATGCCGGGGCCATCGTCCTCGACCTCCAGCACGGCCGGCGCAGAAACCCGCAGGATTACATTGCCACCCGACGGGGTATGGGCCAGGGCGTTGTCCACCAGGTTGCTCAACAACTCGTTCAACAAGGTCGGCTCGCCCCGCAGCCATACCGGTTCGTCGGCTTCCAGGGCCAGCGCCACCCCTCGGGCATGGGCCAGCGGGGCCATGGCCATGCCCAACTCACGGGCCAACTGACTGAGATCAAGCAACTGCGCGCCGCCCTCGGCAATGGCCCGGGCGCCGTTTTCCACACGCGCCAAGGACAGCAGCTGGTTAGCCAGGTGGGTTAGCCGGTCCGTGCCTTGGGCCGCCGTTTCCAGGGTTTCACGCCAGGTCGCCGGTTCACTGGCACGCAAGCCCAGCTCAAGACGCGCCTTGAGCGCGGCCAAGGGCGTGCGCAGTTCATGGGCGGCATCGGCGATGAACTGCGCCTGACGCTCGAATTGCCCGCGCAGGCGCTCGGTGAAATGGTTGAGGGCCCGCACCAGCGGCCATAATTCGTGCTGCACTTCCACCAGCGGCAACGGCCGCAGATCGTCCGACTGGCGCTCCTCCACCGCCGTGCGCAAGCGCTCCAGCGGGCGCAACGCCGCGCTGACCGCAAACCACACTAACAGCAGCGCGCCCACGGCCAGCATGCCCAGGCGCAACAGCGTGTCGGCCATCAGCCCACGGGCCATGCTGACCCGCGCCTCTTCAGTCTCCGCCACACGAATTTCCGCCATGCCGTTCATGTTCGGCTCGCTCACGGCCTTGAGCAGGCTGACCACTCGTACATTCTGTCCCTGATAGCGAGCGTTGTAAAAACGTGCCAAGGCTGGGTAATCGTCCGTGCGCGGCGTGCCGGGCGGCGGGCCGGGGAGGTTTTCGTAGCCGGAAATCAGCTTCTTGTCGATGTCATTGACCTGATAATAAATGCGTCCGGCGCTGTCGTAGGCGAAAGTATCCAGGGCCACGTAGGGCACATCCGCGCTGAGGCTGCCGTCACGCGCCGAAAGGCCCGCGGCGATGGTCCGGGCCGAGGCCAGCAGGGTCCGATCGTAGGCGGTGTCTGCAGCCTCGCGACCGTTCCAGTAGGCGCTCAAGCCGCTGGCGAGCATCAATACCACCAGCAGCAGCGCGAGGTTGCGAAGCAGCCGCCAGCGCAGGCTGTCGGGCTTATGCATTGCGATTTTCCAGCAGGTAGCCCAGGCCGCGGAACGTTACGATCGCCACCGCATGACCATCGAGCTTCTTGCGCAGGCGATGGACGTAGATTTCGATAGCGTCGGGGCTGGCCTCTTCGTCCAGGCCGAACACTTGGGCCGCCAGTTGCTCCTTGCTCATCACCCGCCCCGGCCGGGCGATCAACGCCTCCAGCACGGCTTGCTCGCGGGACGTCAGGGTCAACAGTTCATCGTCGAGGGTAAAGCGGCGGGTGTCCAGGTCATAGACCAGCCCGCCACAGCGCTGCTGGCGTTCGCCGCCCAGCACGCTACGGCGCAACAGTGCCTTGACCCGGGCCTCCAGCTCAGTGAGCTCGAATGGCTTGGCCAGGTAATCGTCGGCGCCGAGGTTCAGGCCATGGACACGGTCCTTGACGTCGCTGCGAGCGGTCAGCATCAGCACCGGCAAGGTCTTGCCACGGGCCCGCAGACGCGCCAACACCTCGAAACCATCCATGCGCGGCAGCCCGACATCCAGGACCGCCACCGCGTATTCCTCGCTGCTCAAGGCCAGGTCAGCCGCGACGCCGTCGTGCAGCACGTCCACGGTCAAACCGGTGCTCTTGAGCGCCTGGGCAACGCTTTCGGCGAGCTGCAGATGGTCTTCGACGAGCAGGACACGCATGGGTTATTCCTCGATTCAGGGATGGCCGACACCATTCTTTGGCGCGGAGTTTACAGCCGCATCCGCCACTGTGAAGGCAAAAAACACGCTGAAAGCTTTTGAAAGGTTAGCGAAAGGTTGGGCCGTTAGAGTCCTCCCACGGACAGTTTCGGCTGCCGTCGCGACGCACATCGCGAACGAAAAACGCCTCGAAGCGTTTTCGCCAAATAAGAACAATAAAGCGGAGTACCACCATGCTGTCCATGCAGCTCCAGGCCCCAGCGCCTGCTCGCCTTTCCCGCTTCAACCAGACCGCCCTGGCCAGTGCCGCCGCCCTCGCCGGTTTTTCACCGATGAGCCAGGCTGCCTTCATCGAAGACAGTACGGCAACCTTCGAAACCCGCAACATGTATTTCAACCGCGACTTTCGCGACGGCACCAGCGCGCAGCAATCCAAGCGTGACGAATGGGCCCAGGGGTTCATGCTCAACCTGCAGTCGGGTTACACCGAAGGCACCGTGGGATTCGGCATCGATGCATTGGGGATGCTCGGGGTCAAGCTCGACTCCAGCCCGGACCGTACCGGCACCGGCTTGTTACCCACCCACGATGACGGTCGCGCCGCTGACGAATATTCCAAGCTGGGCCTGACCGGCAAGGTGAAGATCTCCGCCACCGAGCTGAAAATCGGCAGCCTGATTCCAGAACTGCCAACTCTCAAGCCCAACGATGGGCGCATCCTGCCGCAGACCTTCGAAGGCGGCTTGTTGACCTCCAACGAAATCAAGAACCTGACCTTCACCGGCGGTCGCTTGAACAACGCCAAGGATCGCGACGACACCAACTACGAGGACATCGCCCTCAACAACAAGAACGGCCGCTTCACCGGCAGCGTGGCCGGCGAACACTTCAATTTCGGCGGCCTTGACTACAAGTTCACCGACAAGATCACCGGCCGTTATCACTTCGCCCAGCTCAGCGAAGTCTACAACCAGCATTTCCTCGGCCTGGTCTCCTCCCATGCCATCGGCCCCGGTACGTTCAGCACCGACCTGCGCCTGGCGATCAGTGATGACCAGGGCGCGGCCCGCGGCGGCCAGATCGACAACAAGTCCCTCAATGGCTTGGTGAGCTACGCTTTGAGCGGCCACAAGATCAGCGCCGGTTACCAGCACATGTCCGGTGACAGTGCCTTCCCCTATGTCGATGGCAGCGACCCGTACCTGGTGAACTTCGTGCAGATCAACGATTTCGCCGAAGCCGACGAGCGTTCCTGGCAGGCGCGCTACGACTATGACTTCGGCAAGCTGGGGATCCCGGGACTGAGCTTCATGAGTCGCTACGTGAGCGGCGACAACATTTCGCTGCGCAATGGCGACAGCGGCAAGGAATGGGAACGCAACAGCGAGATCAAGTACGTGGTGCAAAGCGGCACGTTCAAAGACGTTGCCGTACGCCTGCGCAACGCGACCTACCGTTCCAATTATTCAGCCCGCGATGCCGATGAAATGCGTCTGCTGGTCAGCTATAGCGTCGCACTCTGGTAACCGAAGGCTGCCGGAGCCGCGAGGATCCGGCAGCACCCAACTGGCAACACACAACAACAACTCCTGTGGAGACGATAATGAACCTATCACTGCGTAAAGTAGCCCTGGCCGCCGGATGCCTGATGTTCGCCGGGCAGTTGCTCGCCGCTGATCCATCCAAAGAGCCCAAGCGCCCCGAATGCATCGCCCCGGCAGCACCGGGCGGCGGTTTCGACCTGACGTGCAAACTGGCGCAAAGCGCGCTGGTCAACCAGAAACTGCTGACCAAACCCATGCGGGTGACCTACATGCCCGGCGGTGTCGGCGCGGTGGCCTACAACGCAGTGGTCGCCCAGCGTCCGGCCGACGCCGGTACGCTGGTGGCCTGGTCCAGCGGTTCGCTGTTGAACCTGGCGCAAGGCAAGTTCGGTCGTTTCGATGAAAACGCCGTGCGCTGGCTAGCGGCCGTTGGTACCAGCTACGGCGCCATTGCAGTGAAGAGCGATTCGCCCTACAAGAACCTCGACGATCTGGTACAGGCCCTGAAGAAAGATCCAGGCTCGGTGGTGATCGGCTCCGGCGGCACCGTCGGCAGCCAGGACTGGATGCAAACCGCCCTGATCGCCAAGGCTGCCGGTATCGACCCGCGCAAACTGCGCTACGTGGCACTCGAAGGCGGCGGTGAAATCGCCACTGCCCTGCTCGGCGGTCATATTCAGGTCGGCAGTACGGACATTTCCGACTCCATGCCGCACATCCAGAGTGGTGACATGCGTCTGTTGGCGGTGTTCTCCGATAAACGCCTGGACGAGCCGGAAATGAAAGACATCCCGACCGCTCGCGAACAAGGCTACGACATCCTCTGGCCAGTGGTCCGTGGCTTCTACCTCGGGCCAAAGGTCAGCGACGAAGACTACGCCTGGTGGAAAGACGCGTTCGACAAACTGCTGGCTTCCGAAGAGTTCGCCAAGTTGCGCGACCAGCGCGAGTTGTTCCCGTTCGCCATGACCGGCCCGGAACTGGACGCCTATGTGAAGAAACAAGTGGCTGATTACAAGGTGCTGGCCAAAGAGTTCGGCCTGATCCAGTAACCGTCTCTGTTCTCGCGGCGGCGCTGGCACTGTCGGCGCCGCCCAGGAGTTAGTCATGCTCACCATCCAACGTATTTTTGCCGCGGTGCTGCTACTGGTCTGTATCGGCCTGGCGCTGATGGCTTGGCCCTATCAAGCCGCCTTTTCCTACGAACCGGTCGGCCCCCGCGCCTTTCCCTTGCTGATGCTCGGGCTGATGGGGCTGGCATTGCTGTACATGCTGTTTCGCCCTACGCCCATCGTGCACAGCGACGAAGACCCGCACCTGGACCGCGAAACCTTGCAGAAAATCGGTATCTGCGTGGTGCTGCTGCTGGTCTTCGCCGGGACCTTCGAACCCTTGGGCTTCATCCTTGCCAGCATCCTGATCGGCGTGCCGATGGCGCGCCTTTACGGCGGTCGCTGGGTGCCGAGCGTGGTGATCATCAGCCTGATGGCCATCGGTCTTTATCTGTTGTTCGACAAGCTGATGGACGTGCCGCTGCCCCTGGGCCTGCTCGACGTCCTGGAGAATTGATATGGATACCCTGAATTATCTCGGCCAGGGTTTTGGCGTTGCACTGACCCCCTACAACCTCGTCACGGCACTGACCGGCACCCTGATCGGCACCGTGGTCGGCCTGCTGCCGGGCCTGGGCCCGATCAACGGCGTGGCGCTACTGATCCCGATTGCCTTTGCCCTGGGGCTGCCGCCGGAATCGGCGCTGATCCTGCTGGCCGCGGTGTACCTGGGTTGCGAATACGGCGGACGTATCAGCTCGATCCTGCTCAACATCCCGGGTGAAGCCTCTACCGTGATGACCACCCTCGACGGCTACCCGATGGCCCGCCAAGGCCTGGCCGGCGTGGCGTTGTCGCTGTCGGCGTGGAGTTCGTTCATCGGCGCGTTCATCGCCACCTGCGGCATGGTGTTGTTCGCACCCTTGCTGGCCAAATGGGCGATTGCCTTCGGGCCGGCGGAATATTTCGTCCTGATGGTGTTTGCCATTGTCTGCCTCGGCGGCATGGCCGGCGACCGACCGCTCAAGACCTTCATCGCGGCGCTGATCGGCCTGTTCCTGTCCAGTGTCGGGATCGATGCCAACAGCGGCGTGTACCGCTTCACCGGTGACAACATCCACCTGACCGACGGCATCCAGTTCGTCGTGCTGGTGCTGGGCCTGTTCTCCATCAGCGAAATCCTGTTGCTGCTGGAAAAAACCCATCGCGGCCAGGAGGCAGTGAAAGCTACCGGGCGGATGATGTTCAACTTCAAGGAAGCCGCGTCGGTCTTCACCGTGAACCTGCGCTGCGGCGTACTCGGTTTCATCATGGGCGTGCTGCCGGGCGCTGGTGCGACCCTGGCCAGTGCCGTGGCCTACATGACGGAAAAACGCATTGCCGGCGCTGGTGGCACGTTCGGTCAGGGTGACAAGCGCGGCCTCGCCGCCCCGGAAACCGCCATTGGCGGCGCGGCTTGCGGTGCGTTGGTACCGATGCTGACCCTCGGCGTTCCCGGCTCGGGCACCACTGCGGTGATGATCGGTGCGTTGTCGCTGTACAACATCACCCCTGGCCCGCTGCTGTTCCAGCAACAACCGGACATCGTCTGGGGCCTGATCGCGTCGTTGTTCGTCGCCAACGTCATGCTGGTGATCCTCAACATCCCGATGATCCGCATCTTCACCCGCATCCTGGCCGTGCCGAACTGGGCGCTGGTGCCGGTCATCGCAATCATCACCGGCATCGGTGTCTATGCGGTGCATGCCACCACCTTCGACCTGTTCCTGATGATCGGTATCGGCATCTTCGGCTATATCCTGCGCAAGCTGGACTTCCCGCTGTCGCCGGTGCTGCTGGGCTTCATCCTCGGTGGCCTGATGGAGCAGAACCTGCGGCGTGCGCTGTCGATTTCCAACGGTGCACTGGAGATCCTCTGGTCGAGTCCGATCACCTTCGGCTGCTGGGTGCTGACGGCGATCATGCTGTTCATGCCACTGGTGCGGATCTGGCGTCGCCGCGCCGCACAACGTCGCGCCCTGGCCAATGTCTGAGGCGATATTCAGACAATGGTGGGGAACACCGCTGGTCGGCCTGGCCGGCGGTTACCTGGCCAGCCTGATCGGCTGGCCTTTGCCCTGGATGGTCGGCTCGTTGCTGGCGATCATCCTGGTGCGCTGTCTTACGCCGTGGCAACTGATGGAAATCCCCGGCGGCCGTAAATGCGGCCAATGGGTGGTGGGCATCGGTATCGGCCTGCACTTCACTCCGGTGGTGATGGAGCAGGTCCTGAGCCACTTCGGCCTGATCTTCTTCGGCGCGCTGATCACCAGCGTGTCCAGCGTGGTGAGTGTCTGGCTGATGCGTCGCACCGGCGAGGACCGCGCCACCGCGTTCTTCTCGAGCATGCCGGGCGGTTCCGGCGAAATGGTCAACCTCGGCGCCCGCAACGGCGCGGACCTCAGTCGTGTTGCGGCGGGCCAGAGCCTGCGGGTGCTGGTGGTGGTGCTGTGCGTGCCGGCGGCCTTCAAGTACCTGTTGGGTGAAGGCGCACCGGTGCAACACGCCACGACGGTGGACTGGCTGTGGCTGGCGGTGCTGTTCCCGGCGGGCGCGCTGCTCGCCTGGGTCTGGGAGCGCTTGCGCCAACCCAATCCCTGGTTGTTCGGACCATTGCTGGTGAGTGCGGCGGTGAGCGTCGGTTGGGACCTGCACATCGGCCTGCCCAACGGCGCCAGCCAGGTCGGCCAGTGGTTGATCGGCAGCGGATTGGGTTGTCATTTCAACCGGCAGTTCTTTCGTCGGGCGCCGTCGTTCATGGGGCGTACCCTGATCGGCACGGTGTTGACGATGCTGATCGCCACTCTCGCGGCGTTGGGCCTGAGCACCCTGACCCAGCTGGACCTGCGTTCACTGACCCTGGGCATGATGCCCGGAGGTATCGCGGAAATGAGCCTGACGGCCGAGACGTTGCAACTGTCGGTGCCATTGGTGACGGCGTTGCAGGTGATGCGGTTGTTGTTCGTGCTGTTTCTGGCGGAGCCGTTGTTCAGGTATTGGATGCGCAAGCCGGCTTCGGACTTGTAGACCGAGTTGCCCCCATCGCGAGCAAGCTCGCGATGGGGCCCTTATTGCCGACCATTTAAAGCGCCGGCAATCGCCAATCGATAGGCGCCTCGCCATGTTGTTCGAGGAACTTGTTGGCCCGACTGAAATGCCCGCACCCCAGAAAACCACGATAAGCCGACAACGGCGACGGGTGGACCGAGGTCAGCACCAGGTGCTTGGTGGCGTCGATCAGCTTCTGCTTGCCCTGGGCATGGGCGCCCCATAGCAGGAAGACCAGGTTCTGCTGGTGTTCGCTGACCACTTCGATGACTCGGTCGGTGAAGTGCTGCCAGCCCTTGCCTGCATGGGCGTTGGCGGTGGCGCGCTCCACGGTCATGGTAGTGTTGAGCAGCAACACGCCCTGGTCGGCCCAGCTTTGCAGATAGCCATGGTTGGGAATATCGATGTTCAGGTCGCGCTTCAATTCCTTGAAAATGTTCACCAGCGACGGCGGTGCTGGCACACCCGGCTGTACCGAGAAGCACAAGCCATGGGCCTGGCCCGGACCGTGGTACGGGTCCTGGCCGAGGATCACCACCTTGACCTTGTCCAGCGGCGTGGAATTGAGGGCATTGAAAATCAGCGGGGCCGGTGGATAAATCTCCTTGCCGGCGGCGTATTCCCGACGCAGGAATTCGCGCAACTCTGCCATGTAGGGCTGGTCGAACTCGGCACGCAGTGCCTGCTTCCAGCTCGGTTCGAGTTTGATACGGTCGTCGGCAGTCATGGTTGCATCCGGTAAAAACAATGGGCGCACCCTAGGAAAGCCTACATGGCTTGTCAATTGATCTGACGCAGAACCAGCACTTTCCTGCGTAGCGGTCATACTGATTATTCAAATTTCTGATCGAGGTCACGATGAATCTGCACTTCGAAGAGCTCACCGGCATCGACGGTGCCCGTATCGGCATCGCCACCCTGGACGCCGAAAAATCCCTGAACGCCTTGTCCCTGCCGATGATCAACGCCTTGCGTGATCGTCTCGATGCCTGGGCCCGGGAGTCGCAGGTCGTTTGTGTGTTATTGCGCGGCAATGGCGCCAAGGCATTTTGCGCCGGCGGTGAAGTGCGCAGCCTGGTGGAGGCCTGCCGTGCCCATCCCGGCGAAGTGCCGCCGCTGGCTGCGCAATTCTTCGCGGCGGAATACCGCTTGGACTTCAACCTGCACACCTACCCCAAACCCTTGCTGTGCTGGGGGCATGGCTATGTACTGGGTGGCGGCATGGGGCTGTTGCAAGGGGCGAGTATCCGCATCGTCACGCCAAGCAGTCGCCTGGCCATGCCGGAGATCAGCATCGGCCTGTACCCGGATGTCGGCGCCAGTTGGTTCCTGTCGCGCCTGCCCGGCAAGCTCGGCCTGTTTCTCGGCCTGACCGGCGCCCACATGAATGCCCGGGACGCCATCGACCTGGACCTGGCCGACCGCTTTTTGCTGGATGAACAACAGGACGACCTGATCGAAGGCCTGCTGCAACTCAATTGGCAGGAACAGACCGAGATGCAGCTCAACAGCCTGCTCAAGGCCCTGCAACAGGAAGCGGTCGGCCAAATGCCCGAAGCCCAATGGCTGCCACGTCGGCAGAAAATCGATGAATGGCTGGATGTCAGCGATGTGCGCTGTGCCTGGAAAGCCCTCAGCCTGCTGGTGGACCACTCGGACCCGCTGATCGCCCGCGCCGCCAAGACCATGACCGAAGGTTCGCCCTTGACCGCTTATCTGGTCTGGGAACAGATCGCCCGTGCCCGGCATTTGTCCTTGGCCGGCGTGTTCCGGATGGAATACACCTTGAGCCTCAACTGCTGTCGCCATCCGGAATTCAGCGAAGGCGTGCGCGCGCGGCTGATCGACAAGGACCACAAGCCCCGTTGGCACTGGCCGGACATCAACCATGTGCCCGAAGCGGCGGTCGAGGCGCACTTTCACAAGGCGTGGGAGGGGCGGCATCCGTTGGCGGATTTGTCCAACGAGTAAAGCCCTGGGTGACACCGTGGGAGTGACATTCTGTGAGAGTGACATCTGTGGGAGCAAAGCTTGCTCGCGATAGCGGTATGCCAGTCACCGGGAAGCTGTCTGATCCCCTGTCATCGCGAGCAAGCTCGCTCCCACAAAAGTTATCCCACAGGGTTTATTGCAGGCACAAAAAAAGCGGCGCTCAATGCGCCGCTTTTTGTTGCCCAAAGGTCAGCGGTGGCTGTTGCGTCCATCGCGATCGCCACGTCCACGATCGCGGTCGCCGCGTCCCCAATGATCACGTCCGCCTCGACCGCCTCGGTCGTCATTCCAGCCGCCCCGGTCATGGCCGTCCCAGCCACCCCGATTCGGATAAGACCGGTACGCCGCTCGCGGTGGCGAGTAGTAGCGTGGGCCTTGTTGATAGTAACGCGGTGCCGAGTAATAGCGCGGCGCCGGTTGGTAATACCGCGGTGCGTAATAGCCACGCGGAGCCGAATAATAACTCCCGCCACCGTAATAGACCGGCGCCGGTGAGGTGTAGACATCGGAACGGTAGTAGCTCGAGTCTCCGTCGTAATAAGGCACGCATGCCGAAAGAGTCAAACCGAGAAACGCAATGAGCAGCAGTCGTCGATACATGGCGGCCTCCTGGACCGCGAATGGGCCACATCAGCGACGCTGATGGGCGGCAGCCAACTTTGTGTGACTGACGCATATTCAGACAGCAAAATCGGAATCTGGTGCGACCTGGCAACAACTAGAAACATGTCGTTCGTCGCCCTCTTCCGGTGCGCGACGGCACCACAAGCAAGCACAAACCCGCCCTCAATCATCCCTCCTCAACAGCTGCCCTCTCTGGCTCGGGCTTTTGCCCGAATTGGCACGGCTCTCGCTTTAACAAATTCCGTGCAGGAGTCATCACAGGTTCGCGGCACCACAATTTGCAATGGCTGACTAGGGTTCCGGCTCGCTTCTGGCGAGTGGCTGGTCCGAGAGTTGGCGACCTCCAGTTGAGGTTACACGGCGGGACAAAAGCCCGGGAGACAAGCCACCGTTCGCGGTGCCGCGTTGCTCCTGTCCGCCCTTGATCAACTGGAGAACTACCATGCTCAAGCTTCGTCTGTCCGCCCTGCTCCTCGCCGCCCTCTCGGCCCTCGCGAGCTTCTCATCCGCCGCCGCCCAAAAAGACCACTTCAGCGTCTGCTGGACCATTTACGCCGGCTGGATGCCCTGGGAATACGCCGGTAGCCAAGGCATCGTCGATAAATGGGCAAAAAAATACGGCATCAAGATCGATGTCGTGCAGCTCAACGATTACGTCGAATCCATCAACCAGTACACCGCCGGTCAGTTCGACGGCTGCACCATGACCAACATGGACGCCCTGACCATTCCCGCCGCCGGTGGCGTGGACAGCACCGCGCTGATCGTCAGCGACTTCTCCAACGGCAACGACGGCATCGTCCTCAAGGGCGAAGGCAAGAAAGTCGCCGACCTCAAGGGCATGGACGTCAATCTGGTGGAACTGTCGGTGTCCCATTACCTGCTGGCCCGTGCCCTGGATTCGGTTGGCCTCGCCGAGAAAGACCTGAAAGTCGTCAACACCTCCGACGCTGATATCTCTGCCGCCTTCAACACCGACCAGGTCAAGGCCGTCACCACCTGGAACCCGATGCTCTCGGACATCAAGGCCCAGCCAGGCGTGAGCGAAGTATTCAATTCCAGCCAGGTTCCCGGCGAAATCATGGACATGATGGTGGTCAACACCCAGACCCTCCAGGACAACCCAGCCCTGGGCAAAGCGTTGACCGGCGCCTGGTTTGAAGTAGTGGCGCTGATGAACGCAAAAAACGCCGCGAGCAAGATGGCGCTGGAACACATGGCGAAAGCCTCGGGCACCGACCTGGCCGGCTTCCAGGCGCAACTGGACACCACCAAGCTGTTCGCCACCCCCAAGGAAGCCCTGAGTTTCGCCACCAGCGAGCAACTGCCCGCCACCATGGGCAAGGTGGCCGAGTTTTCGTTCCAGCACGGCTTGTTGGGCGAAGGCGCCAAGAGCACCGACGCGGTCGGCATGACGTTCGCCAATGGCGTGACCCGCGGCGACAAGGCCAACCTCAAGCTGCGCTTTGACCCGACCTACGTACAGCTGGCCGCCGACGCCAAGCTGTAAACCGGAGGACCTGGCATGCGCCTGATCAACCGCTACCCGGATCGTCCCAGCCGCTTGTTGCTGGTGATCCTGCCATTCGCGCTGGTGTTGTTCGCCTACTTCATGGGCTCGGCCGAACGGTTGACGGACAACCCCAACGACAAGCTCCTGCCCAGCGCCGTGCAGATGGCCGATGCGGTGAAACGCCTGGCCTTCACAGCCGACGCCCGCAGCGGCGAATACCTGCTCTGGCAAGACACCGCGTCGAGCCTGCGTCGGTTGGCCATCGGCCTGGGCATCAGCGCCCTGGCCGGGTTATGCCTGGGCATAGCCGCCGGTACGCTGCCACTGTTTGGCGCACCGCTGTCACCGTTGCTCACCGTGGTATCGATGGTACCGCCGCTGGCCATCCTGCCGATCCTGTTCATCGTCTTCGGCCTGGGCGAACTGTCGAAAGTGATGCTGATCGTGATTGGCATCACACCGTGCCTGGCTCGCGACCTGGAACAGCGCGCCCGGGAAATTCCGCCCGAACTGCTGATCAAGGCCCAGACCCTCGGTGCGTCGACCTGGACCCTGCTGCTGCGGGTGGTGCTGCCGCAACTGCTGCCGCGCCTGTTGATTTCCCTGCGGCTGATGCTCGGTTCGGCCTGGTTGTTTCTGATCGCCGCCGAAGCCATCGCCTCCACGGATGGACTGGGCTATCGGATTTTCCTGGTGCGTCGTTACCTGGCGATGGACGTGATCTTGCCGTACGTGGTGTGGATCACCCTGCTCGCCTGGCTGATGGACTGGGGCCTCAAACGCCTGACCCGGCAAGCGTTCCCCTGGTACGAGGGGGCGAAGGCATGAGCTTCATTACGGTGAACAACGTCTGGCAACAGTATGCCGACCAGGTGGTACTGGAGCGTTTGAACCTGAGCGTCTCTGAGGGTGAGTTCTGCACGTTGGTGGGCGCCTCGGGTTGTGGCAAGTCGACCTTCCTGCGCCTGTTGCTGGGCCAGGAACGCGCCAGCCGCGGACAGATTCTCCTGGATGGCGAACCCTTGGCCGGCGAGCCGGATGCCAGCCGGGGCGTGGTGTTCCAGCGCTATTCGGTGTTCCCGCACCTGAGCGTGCTGGACAACGTGGCCCTGGGCCTGGAGTTGCCGCGCTCGCCGCTGCTGGGACGGCTGTTCGGCAGCGCCAAGCGCCAGGCCCGCGAAGAAGCCGCGCAACTGCTGGACAAGGTCGGCCTCGGCCATGCGCTGGATAAATACCCGGCGCAACTGTCCGGGGGCATGCAACAGCGGCTGGCGATTGCCCAGGCACTGATCATGAAGCCGCGTGTCCTGCTGCTGGACGAGCCCTTCGGCGCCCTCGACCCGGGCATTCGCAAAGACATGCACGTCCTGTTGCTTGAGCTGTGGCGCGAAACCCGGCTGACGGTGTTCATGGTCACCCATGACCTGTCCGAAGGTTTCAGCCTCGGCACGCGCCTGCTGGTGTTCGACAAGGTCCGCAGCGACCCGCACGCCCCCGGCGCCTATGGCGCACGCATTACCTACGACATTCCATTGAACAGCGACCGCCGCACCGCCCGTGCCGCCGTCGACGCCCTGCCCGCCGAACTGGCCGGCACGTTGCGTATCGCTTGAAAGGAGCTCTCCCCATGACCGACTCGACCCAATTGTTTACACCCTTCGCCGAAGAACTGCTGCCCGGCGGCGGCCACCGTTCCTTCGTACTCAAGCGCGGCCAACTGCTGCGCCTGACCGACCTGCGCGGCGGGGCCAACGTGAGTCTGACGCTGCTCAACGCCAACGAAAAAACCGAACGCCTGAACCTGCCCGACAGCCTCAAATGCCAACACACCGCCAAGCTTACCGCCGGCCATTGCCTCTACTCCGACATGGGCCGGGTGCTGGCGGCCATCACCGCCGATACCTGCGGCTGGAGCGACAGCCTCGGCGGCGTGCTCTGCGCTGAGGAAGTCGCTGAAAAATACGGTCAGGGCCGCTACCAGGAACTGCGCAACGGCTTCTTTCGCAACGGCACCGACAACCTGCTGGTGGAGCTGGGTAAATGGGGTCTGGGCCTGTCCGACCTGCTGATGACCCTCAACCTGTTCAGCCGGGTCGATGTCGATGAGGCTGGCGGCTTTCACTTCGTTGAAGGCAACTCCCAGGCCGGCGACTACATCGAGCTGTACGCGCCGATGGACGCCCTGGTGGTGCTGACCGCGCTGCAACATCCGATGGACCCGAACCCGCAATACGCCCCGCAACCGCTCAAGCTCAGTTGGATGAATGCCGACGCCAGCGTCGCCGAGCACTGCCGCCATTCGCGCCCGGAAAACCAGCGCGGCTTCATCAACACCGACCGCCTGTTCGCCTGAGGATCGTAGCCATGTCACTCACCATCGCCACCGCACACAAGCAACCCGATACCGCCGTCTACCGCGCCACGATTCCCGCCGGGGAACCGTGGCTGACAGAGGTCAAGGCCGGCCAGACCCTGCGCATCCTCGACCTGGAAGGCAACCAGGCGGTCGACACGTTGTTCTACAGCCTGGCCAACCCCAAGGAACGCTACGACGTGCAGCGCACCCTGCGCCGGCAGAACAGCGTCTACCTGAGCACCGGCAGCGTGCTGTATTCCAACCTCGGCCACCCGATGCTGACCATCGTCGAAGACACTTGCGGACGCCACGACACCCTCGGCGGGGCCTGCGCCCAGGAAAGCAACACCGTGCGCTACGCCCTGGAAAAACGCTACATGCACAGCTGCCGCGACAACTACCTGCGAGCCTGCGCCCACGACGGTCGGCTGGGCAAGGGCGACATCGGACCGAACATCAACTTCTTCATGAACGTGCCGGTCACCGCCGATGGCGGCCTGACCTTCGAAGATGGGATCTCGGCGCCAGGCAAATACGTCGACCTGCGGGCCGAGATGGACGTGATCGTGTTGATCTCCAACGGCCCGCAACTGAACAACCCGTGCAACGCCTACAACCCTACGCCAGCGGAGCTCTTGATATGGAACTGAAACTCACCCGCCTGCGCCGCAGGTTGTTTGTGTTGTGCCAGAGCCGGTCGGGGCAGTGCATCAAATAACGCCCTGATCTCCTGTGGGAGCGAGCTTGCTCGCGATAGCGGTCTGTCAGTTACATCAAGGTTGGATGTACCGCCGCTATCGCGAGCAAGCTCGCTCCCACACGGGGAATCTGGGCTTTGGTTTCGCTCACGGGGACGACCCCGTTGGCCATCGAAAACTGCGGGACGGCCCGCATCCCAGTTCAGGCAGTACGCATGCCTGAGGGGGCAATGCCATGTTCGAAAAAATCCTGATCGCCAACCGTGGCGCCATCGCCTGCCGCATCTTGCGGACCTTGCGTGAGCTGAAGGTCGAAGGCGTCGCGGTGTATTCCCAGGCCGACGCCGCCAGCTTGCATATCTTGCAGGCCGATGAAGCCCACTGCCTGGGCGAAGGCGCGGCGGCCGGTACTTACCTGGCGGTGGACAAGCTTTTGGCGATTGCTAAAAGCAGCGGCGCGACCGCGATCCATCCCGGCTACGGCTTTCTCTCGGAAAACGCCGCCTTCGCGCAAGCGTGCGAGGCCGCTGGCATCGCCTTCATCGGTCCGACGCCAGAACAACTGCGCGTGTTCGGCCTCAAGCACACCGCCCGCGACCTGGCGCGCCGACATGGTGTGCCACTGCTCGAAGGCACCGAACTGCTCGACAGCCTCGATGCCGCGCTATTGGCGGGCACTCAGCTCGGCTATCCGGTGATGCTCAAAAGTACCGCGGGCGGTGGCGGCATCGGCATGCGTGTGTGCCGCAGCGCCGCCGACCTGAGCGAATCCTTCGAAACCGTGAAGCGCCTGGGCCAGAACAACTTCAGCGACGCCGGAGTGTTCATCGAGAAGTACATCGAACGTGCGCGGCATCTGGAAGTGCAGGTATTCGGCGATGGCCTGGGCCAGGTGATCGCCTTGGGCGTGCGCGACTGCTCGGTGCAACGGCGCAACCAGAAAGTCCTCGAAGAGACCCCGGCGCCGAACCTGCCCGAGGGCATGGCCGATGAACTCTGCGCAGCGGCGATCCAACTGGCCCAGGCCGTGAACTACCGCAGCGCCGGCACCGTGGAGTTCGTGTTCGACAGCGACGCGGGGCGCTTCTATTTCCTGGAAGTGAACACCCGCCTGCAAGTGGAGCACGGCGTCACCGAGCAGGTGTGGGGCGTGGACCTGGTGCGCTGGATGGTGCAACTGGCGGCCGGTGATTTGCCGCCACTGAGCGAACTGGGCCAAGGTTTGAAAGCCGAGGGCCACGCGATCCAGGCGCGCTTGTATGCCGAGGACCCAGGCCGGGATTTCCAGCCAAGCCCGGGGCTGCTGACTGCGGTGAGATTTCCCCAGGCCGACGGCAAGGCACTGCGCATCGACACCTGGGTCGAGGCCGGTTGCCAGATCCCGCCCTACTTCGACCCGATGATCGCCAAGGTCATCCGCTGGGCGCCAACCCGCGAGCAGGCACGCCTGGGCTTGCATCAAGCGCTGGACGAAAGCCTGCTGTACGGCGTCGAGAACAACCGCCACTACCTGCAACAGATTCTCCTCGACACACCGTTTGCCAGCGGCCAGCCCTGGACCCGCTGCCTGGAAGCGTTGGTCTATCGCGCCAACACCGTTGAAGTGCTCAGCCCCGGCACCCAGACCAGCGTCCAGGACTATCCCGGCCGCCTCGGTTATTGGGCGGTGGGGGTGCCGCCGTCGGGACCGATGGACAGCCGTTCGTTGCGCCTGGGCAATCGCCTCTTGGGCAACGCAGAAGGCGCGGCGGCCTTGGAAATCACCATGAACGGGCCGCTGCTGCGCTTCAACTGCGCCGCGCGGGTGGCGGTGACCGGTGCGGTGATTGCCCTCACGCTCGACGGTGAACCGGTGCCGATGAACACGCCGTTGTCGATTGCTGCCGGCGCCACCCTCGCCATCGGCAACATCTCTGGGGCCGGGGCGCGCAGCTACCTGTGCCTGCAAGGCGGCGTGCAAGTGCCGGATTACCTGGGCAGTAAAAGCACCTTCACCCTCGGCCAGTTCGGCGGCCATGGCGGACGGGCGTTGTGTACCGGTGACGTGTTGCACCTGGCACCGCTGGATGAGCACGCGATGCTGCCGCCAACGAGCGCGCCGATCCTGGAACTGCCAAGCGTGCGGCAGATCCGCGTGATCTACGGCCCGCACGGCGCGCCCGAATACTTCACCGAGCGCTACATCCAGACGTTCTTCGACACGGCCTGGGAAGTGCACTTCAACTCCAGCCGCACCGGCGTCCGCCTGATCGGGCCGAAACCCGAATGGGTCCGCGCCGACGGCGGCGAGGCTGGGCTGCACCCTTCCAATATCCATGACAACCCCTACGCCATCGGCGCCGTGGACTTCACCGGCGACATGCCCGTCATCCTCGGCCCCGACGGCCCGAGCCTGGGCGGTTTCGTCTGCCCGGTGACGGTGATCGAAGCGGACCTCTGGCAGTTGGGGCAGCTCAAGGCGGGGGACAAGGTGCGGTTTGTGCCGGTGGATGTATCGACCGCGCGCTCACTGGCCCTGCAATGGTCCCCCTGTGGGAGCGAGCTTGCTCGCGATAACGGTCTGTCAATCCCATCGATTCTGGATGTCCCGTCGCTATCGCGAGCAAGCTCGCTCCCACAGGGGATGGTGTCGCCCGTGGTGTTGGATATCGGTCAGGACGATACCCGCCTGGTCGCGCGCCTGGCCGGCGACACCCACCTGCTGCTGGAAATCGGCGCCCCCGAACTGGACCTGGTGCTGCGCTTTCGCGCTCATGCCTTGATGCAGGCGTTGGAACACAAACACCTGCCCGGCGTGATCGACCTGACGCCGGGCATTCGCTCGCTGCAAGTGCACTACCAACCCGAGCAAATGCCCCTGGCCGATCTGCTGAATATCGTCGCCGGTGAGTGGGACGCCGTGTGCGCCGCGCAGGACCTGCAAGTGCCGTCGCGCATCGTCCACCTGCCGCTGTCCTGGGATGATCCGGCCTGTCAGTTGGCCATCGAAAAATACATGACCACGGTGCGCAAGGACGCGCCCTGGTGCCCGAGCAACCTGGAGTTCATCCGGCGCATCAACGACCTGCCCAACCTCGATGAGGTGCAACGCACGGTGTTCGATGCGAGCTACCTGGTGATGGGCCTGGGGGACGTCTACCTCGGCGCGCCGGTCGCCACGCCGCTCGACCCACGGCATCGGTTGGTGACCACCAAATACAACCCGGCCCGCACCTGGACCGCGGAAAACTCGGTGGGCATCGGCGGCGCCTATATGTGCGTGTACGGCATGGAAGGGCCTGGCGGCTATCAGTTCGTCGGGCGCACGTTGCAGATGTGGAACCGTTATCGGGACGTCGCCGCCTTCGACGGCAAGCCCTGGCTGCTGCGGTTCTTCGACCAGATCCGCTTCTATCCGGTCAGCGCCGATGAACTGCTGCGCATCCGTCGGGACTTCCCCCTGGGCCGCTTCGATCTGGAGATCGAGCACAGCCAGCTCAACCTCGCTGACTACCAGCGTTTCCTGGTGCAGGAAGCCGACGGCATCGCCGCGTTCCGCCAACGGCAACAAAGCGCCTTCGACGCCGAGCGCGAGCGTTGGATCGCCAGTGGCCAGGCGCACTTCGACAGTGAAGAACCGGCCATCGCACCGAGCGAAGATTCGCCGCTGACTGACGGTCAACTGAGTGTCGACAGCCACATCGCCGGCAACCTCTGGCAGGTGCAGGTAGACGTTGGCGCACGGGTCGCCGCCGGTGATGTGCTGGTTATTCTCGAATCGATGAAAATGGAAATCCCGCTGCTTGCACCCTCGGCCGGCGTGGTGCGCGAGGTGCGCGTCCAGCCAGGTTCGGCAGTGCGCGCCGGACAGCGCGTCGTGGTGCTGGACCGTGACTGAACTCAATCAAAGGATTAACACCATGAACCTCTCTCTTCGCTTGGACGACCTGCGCACGACCTATCGCAACGGCGAACTGACGCCACGCCAATTGCTGCTGGGCCTGCGGGAAAAAGCCGCGGCGCTGAACCCGGACTATCACCTGTTCATTCACCTGCTGACGGCCGAAGAACTGGAACCCTACCTGACCGCATTGGAAAGCCGCGACCTGGAGAGCCTGCCGCTGTACGGCGTGCCGTTTGCCATCAAGGACAACATCGACCTGGCCGGCATTCCGACCACCGCCGCCTGCCCGGCATTTGCCTACGTACCGCCACGCTCGGCGACCATTGTCGAGCAGTTGCTGGCACTGGGCGCGATCCCCCTGGGCAAGACCAACCTCGACCAATTCGCCACCGGGCTCAATGGCACTCGCTCGCCCTACGGCGCCTGCCGCAACAGCGTGCTGCCCGACTATCCCGCAGGCGGTTCGAGCGCCGGCTCGTCGCTGGCCGTGGCCCTGGGCGTGGCAAGTTTTGCCTTGGGCACCGACACCGCCGGCTCCGGTCGAGTGCCCGCAGCCTTGAACAACCTGGTGGGATTGAAAGCCACCCTGGGGTTGATCTCCACGGCGGGCGTGGTCCCGGCCTGTCGCACGCTGGACTGCGTCACGACCTTCACGGCGACAGCAAAGGAAGCCAGCCAGCTCTTGGCGCTGACGGCCCGTCCAGACCCTCGTGACGACTACAGCCGCCACAACCCGCAGTGGAACGACGGCGCCGCGTTCGGCGTGCCCCGGCGCTTTCGCTTCGGTGTGCCGCGCCAGCAGGACCTGGCATTTTTCGGCTGCCAGGAAGGTCCGCAACTGTTTCTGGAAGCCATCGAGCGACTCGAACGCCTGGGCGGCGAAGCCGTGGAACTGGACTTGTCGCCGTTCCTGGAAGCAGCGCGGCTGCTTTATGAAGGCCCTTGGGTGGCCGAACGCTACAGCGTTGCCGGCCCCTTGATGGAGCGTGAGCCGGAGGCCGTACTGCCGGTCATCCGCGCCGTCCTGGCGAAAGCGCCTACGGTAGATGGCGTACAAACCTTCCGCGCCCGCTACCGTTTGCAAGCGCTCAAAGCCCAATGCGACCGGGCCATGGACGCGCTCGATTGCGTAATCACCCCGACCATCGGCCGACCGGTGACCCTCGCCGAACTGGCCTCCGAACCGGTGCTGCGCAACTCGGAACTGGGGTATTACACCAATTTCATGAACCTGCTGGACTACGCCGCCGTCGCGGTTCCCAGTGCGTTCATGGCCAACGGCTTGCCCTGGGGCGTGACGCTGTTCGGTCGAGCCTTCACCGACCAATACCTCTTGAGCGTGGCCGATGCCCTGCAGCGTCAACAGGACACGACTTTGCCAGCGCCCGCCAACCCGGCGCGCCACGACCTGGCACGGCTGGTGGTGTGTGGCGCACACCTGGACGGATTGGCGCTGAACTGTCAGCTCAAGCAACGCGGTGCGCGTCTGATCGAGGCCACCCAAAGCTCAGCGGATTACCGCCTCTATGCCTTGGCCGGCAGCCCTCTCCTGCGCCCCGGCATGCTTCGGGTCAGCGAGGGCGGCGTGGCAATCGAGGTGGAGATATGGGAACTGCCGAGCAGCGAACTGGGTTCATTCCTGACCGGCATCCCCGCACCGTTGGGGCTGGGCAAGGTGCAACTGGCCGATGGTCGCTGGGAAAGCGGATTCATCTGCGAGTCGTATGGCCTGGAAGGCGCACGGGACATCAGTCATCTGGGGGGATGGCGGGCTTATTTGCGTAGCCTGGAATAAAGCCGAATCTGTGGTGAGGGAGCCTGTTCCCTCACCATGGTCCTACAAACCTGCAAATCCGAATGTCTTTTCCCACAAGGCCACTAAACTGACTTCATTGGGTCTGCGCCAAGGGAATCGCCATGTCGTTCCGTTCGCCGTTGTATTCCCAGCGCAAGCCGCTCCTGGCCGTGGTGGCGCTGCTGGGTACTGGTTTCCTGATCATTGCGTTGCTGGGCTATTACGCAGCCCATGCCTCGGTACGCGATAACATCCTCAAGACGCTGTATCTGAACTTGCTGATCGGCATACTCGTGACGCTGGCGGTCCTGGCAATCCTTTATCGGTTGATCAACAGCTACCAACAACGCATCGACGCCCAGGCCACCCTCGACAGCCTGACCGAATTGCCGAATCGCCGTGGCTTCGACCTGCTGGCGGTGCAAGCCCTGCATGAAGCCCAGCGCGAGCCCAAACCCTTGACTGCGCTGCTGGTGGAACTGGACGAGTTCAAGCGGCTGGACAGCACCCATGGTCATATCGCCACCGAACAACTGCTGACCGGGTTCGCGCGCGACCTGACGCAAAGCCTGCGGCATTCGGACATCGTGTGTCGCTGGAGCACTGAAGCCTTTGCCGTCCTGCTCAAGGACACCGATGGACAGACCAGTCTGAAAATCGCAGAGAAAATTCGTCAGCACATCGAAAAGCAGCGCTATTTCTGCAGTGGAAAACAATTGCTGGTCACCGTCAGCCTCGGCCTCACCACCTTGCAGGACGAAGACACCTTGCACAGCCTGCTGTCGCGGACCGATCATGCGCTGCAACGCGCCCGACAGACCGGGTGCAACCGAACCTGCGTGGAAATGCCTCACTCCAGTTATGAATAAACCCGACCTTTGCCCGGCCTGCGGCGGTGCCAACGACTGCACCCTGGCCGACCCACGAACCGCCGACCGCGCCTGCTGGTGTTACGGCGTGAGCATCGACCCGGCCGTGCTCGAGGCATTGCCAACCGAGCTGCGCGATCAGTCCTGCCTGTGCCCACGCTGCGCCCAGGTCGAAGCCCAGTTGCGCGCCAAGCCCCAGCCGATCGCGTAAGATGCCCGCCCTCCGCTGCCTTGCCTGAACTGCCCATGCGCGTCGACCGTTTCCTCAGTAATCTGCCGCGATTCAATCGCCAACAAGTGCGCCTGCTACTGGTGGAACGCAGGGTGCGGATCGATGGCCAGACCGTCAGCGATCCCCATGCACAAGTCCGTGAATTCAGCCGTGTAGAAGTCGACCACGACGTGCTGCAAGCAGGCCGGCCGGCGCGCTACTTCATGCTGCACAAGCCACCCGGCTGTGTCAGCGCGACCCGCGATCCGCAACACCCCACGGTGCTCGACTGGCTGGACGAACCGGACAAGAACGACCTGCACATCGCCGGGCGCCTGGACTTCAACACCACAGGGCTGATGCTGATCACCAATGACGGCAGCTGGTCGCGGCGCCTGACCCAACCGCAGACCAAACTGCCCAAGGTCTACTACGTCGAAACCGAGCAAATCATCACGGCCGAATACGCCGATACCTTCGCCCGGGGCCTGTACTTTGCCTTCGAAGACCTCACCACCCAACCTGCAGAGCTGACGCTGCTGGGGCCCAGATCGGCGCGCTTGAGCATCGTTGAAGGGCGCTATCACCAGGTCAAGCGCATGTTCGGCCACTTCAACAACAAGGTGCTGCGCCTGCACCGCGAGCGCATGGGCCCGTTGACGTTGGACGCCCATCTCGAGCCGGGCCAGTACCGCGCCTTGAGCCCTGAAGAAGTCCATCTCATCTGAACCCGCTACCGCTGGGCAGAAGTGTCGAACAATTTTCCGATAGGTACTTGCGCAACGGTCGCCCCCCTGCTTGAATCAAACCGTCGGCCGAAATGTGACCGATGAGTCACAACATACTTCCAAGAAACCTTTTGCCGGCTGGAACCCTCAGGTTCCGCCTTGTCCCGCCGGCGAACTGCCCGCCTATAACAACACCCGTCGACCGTTTTTTTGGATCGACATGGGCCTTATCTTCCAGGCGAATGCCTACCTGTCACATTGCCCGTGCAATCTCATTGCGCGCATACCCGCTTGCCAGGAGTCTTATGACATGAGGCCAGAAATCGCTGTGCTGGATATACAGGGTCAGTATCGGGTTTACACGGAGTTCTATCGCGCAGACGCCGCACAAAAGACCATCATTCTGGTCAACGGCTCAATGGCCACTACCGCGTCGTTTGCACAGACCGCCAAAAACCTCTACCCGCAATTCAATGTTGTGCTGTACGACCAACCCTACGCGGGCAAGTCAAAAGCTCACAACCGACATGAGCAAATGTTGACGAAAGAGATCGAGGGCCAGATTCTCCTGGAACTGATCGACCACTTCGCCGCCGAACACGTGCTGTCGTTTTCCTGGGGCGGCGCCGCCACGCTGACCGCTTTGGCGCAGCGGCCACGGCGCATCGAAAAAGCCGTGATCAGTTCATTCTCGCCGGTGCTCAATGCGCCGATGCGCGACTACCTGGAACGCGGTGTGGATTACCTCGGCAGCCTGGACGGCGACCGTGTCGGGCACTTGGTCAACAGCACCATCGGCAAGCATTTGCCGCCGCTGTTCAAGCGTTTCAACTATCGCCATGTCAGCAGCCTGGCCGAGCATGAGTACGGGCAAATGCACTTCCACATCAGCGATGTCCTCCACAGCGACCAGCTGTGCTACGTCAACGCCGCGAAAAAAATCAACGTGCCGGTGTTGTTCCTGAACGGCGAATGGGACGAATACACCGCGGCCGACGACGCCAGGCTCTTTGCCGATCACGTGCAGCACAGCAGCTTCAGCACACTGCAAGCCACCGGGCACTTCCTGGACATGGAACACAAAGCCGCCTGCCGCGACAGCCGTAACGCCTTGCTGGGTTTCCTCACACCGGAACACCACGAAAGCCGTCCGCGCTATAGCTACGTGCAGGGCTACCATGCACTGGCTATCTGAAACCGAGTCCTGGCGAGCAACCCCCCGTCCTGCGCCTTCAGCAACGGGGCTTGCCCGCCAACGACCGCTCTGGTTTGAGGCTCGCATAGACGACTGACCGCACGCGGAGTGAAGAAAAACTTCAAATCCGTGTCCACATCTGGTACAAAGTCAGCCGCTCTGAGCGGGTGTCGTATAATGGCATTACTCCAGCTTCCCAAGCTGATAACGAGGGTTCGATTCCCTTCACCCGCTCCAATCGAATTCTGGTCCTGCGTCGTACGTTTTTGGCGGGGGATTAAAAAACCGGCTCTTGGTGGCCGGTTTTTTTTGGTCTGGAATCTGGTGGGATTGGCGCCCGAGTACCTATGAAGGAGAGCAAGGATGCACCTGATTGACTCATATCTGCCTACGTATCAGTTCAGTGAATTGCATACCGTGGACATCCCCGCAGACCCTTCCCATGCCATGGCGGCAATCCTCGCCCACCGCCCCGAAGACGACCGTTTTTTTCGGTATGCAATCAAGCTTCGCGAACTCCCCATGCGCCTGTTGGGTCGATCTCGGCACCCAGGCGCTGATCAACGCGCTTCATTCGGCATGGATAATTTCACGTTGCTTCAGCGCAACGGCGACATAGAAGTCGCCTACGGGCTCGCCGGCAAGCTGTGGAAAGCCGACTACGGCCAAGTCGTTGTCGCGGATGCCGAAGCGTTCGAGCTATTCAATGAACCGGGGAATGTGAAACTGGTCATCAGTTTCAGCTGCCAGTTGCTGCGACCGGGCCTGACGAGGGTCACCACGCAAACGCGGGTGCATTGCCTCGACGATGATGCCTTGCGAAGTTTTACGTCGTATTGGTATTTGATTCGTCCGGTCAGCGGGCTTATCCGTCGACGCATGCTGAAGGCTATTGCGAGGCGTTGCGCAGCAGGCGCTTTTTAAATTCTTCATCGCAATACAGATCTGTTGTCACCAAGAGACGCTCAAAGTGAAGCCATTGACTGAGGCGGATCTCTGCGTCATGTCATGTGACGCACATCTCGATTCATCACCTACTAGCTATGCGAAGCGCACCGGCCAATGGGGCCTTGCCACCTCTAGGTTAGAAACACTTGGACAAGGTAAGCACGGCGAATTACGTCGTAATTCCCCCTCCCAGCTGTCGCATGCGGTACGGTAAAGCCCGGAGCACAAACGGCAAATCCAGTCACACGAAGAGGGTCCGCATTCAGTGCAAGAAGACAAAAGGCTTGGAATGACGGGAGAAGAGCAGGCCATCTGGGATGACGCGATCAGGTTTTCCCGATCAAACAAGAAGGCTATTGGCAAGCGGCTCACGGATCAGACCAAGTATCCCCCCGAAAAAGAACCTGTTTCGGTTTTCATGGCGGGGGCGCCGGGCGCGGGTAAAACAGAAGCATCTTTAGCGCTGCTGAACCTTTTCTGTGATACGCCCATCCTACGAATTGATCCAGACGAGCTCAGAAACGAATTTGAAGCGTATCAGGGTGGCAATGCCTGGCTTTTCCAAGGTGCCGTTTCAATTCTTGTTGAGAAGCTGATTGACCTCGCCCTAGATCGAAAGCAGTCTTTTCTGCTGGATGGGACTCTTTCAAATATAGAGATTGCGAGGAAAAATGTGCAGCGGTGCCTCGACAAGGGGAGATTTGTACAAATACTCTACGTCTATCAAGATCCTAGGCTTGCTTGGGCCTTTGTAACGGCCCGTGAGGGAGCCGAAGGACGGAGGATTCGACCTGAGCATTTCGTCGACCAATACTTTGCAGCACGTGACGTGGTAAACACACTTAAGCTAGAGTTTGGCAAGAATCTACATGTCGATCTGCTTGTGAAGCACATTGATAATTCTGGGCGCCTTTACAAGGCTGGCGTTGACAAGATCGACTACCATATCCCCGAGAAGCATACGCGACACGAGCTGATGGCCATGCTTGGGATAAATGACGGAGCAACTCCATGTTTACCATGAAACTCGGATCCACAAAGGAGTCCACGAGCCCATTCGCAGACTTCATTCGTAATGCGAAATCGGAAGAAAAAAAACGCGTCTACAGTGAAGTGCTGACCGAAGCTACCAAAAAACAGAATGAAGTGATGTTGGCTGCACGTGCAAAACAAGCCTGATCACGTTACTGGATTCCAAAACTGCCCGGCCTAACGCCGGGCTTTTTCATTCTGTCGTTAACCTGCTTTTCACGCTCTGGCGCCTACGGGCTCGTCGGCAAGCTTTGGAAAGCTGACTACGGCCAACGAGACATTGCACAACCTCAACAACGGGACCGTTGAAGGAAAGATAGACAATAGTACTGAGAATAAATGAGTCCCGTGGCGAGGGAGCTTGCTCCCGCTTGAGTGCGAAGCGCTCACAAGAGGGGCTGCTGCGCAACCCAGCGGGAGCAAGCTCCCTCGCCACGTATCGCATGTCCCCGGGAGATTTGTAGGCAAAATCCGAAAACTGCGTAGGGGGTGCGCTTAATTGGCTTTTCGGCGAGTTTTCGCCTTGTTGCCCTTGTCCTTCGATGGCTACTCTCCCAGACGTCGCTGCAAATCAGGCGATCGGGCTTGGAAACCCGTGAGTCAAGCAACCGCGCTTCACGGGAGCTAGACAATGCGTACCTCGCAGCAAATCAAATCACATTCAAACCAGCCAACGCTCAGGCCTCGAACCTACTGTTTCTCGATCGACGGGGGCAGGCCATGAACGAAAACACTGAGCTAAAAACCATCGGCTACACCCCCTTCAACTATTCCGCTGATCGAGCACTGTTCCGTGTCAACGGCGGTGTCCCCATCCAAGAGGCATTGGAACGAGCGTCAGATCTTTTGCATCTCGCTCACCGGCTTGCCGAAGACGCGGCGTTTGAAAAGAGCACCGACCGCTACGCCTGGGCTGCGCACTTTTTGTTGGAGATGAGCAAGGCGGTGATTGATGACGTTGTGAAGGTCATTACGCCAAGGCCGGCGGCTGAGTCCAAGAAAAAATCCGAGGCGCAGTAGATCGACAGTAAGTCCTGAGAATGGGGACATAGGGAACCCCATCCGATAGACAGCGCTAAGCCCTGCTTCTTTCGCAGCGGGGCTTAGCAATACCGACGTCCCTAGAGGCTCAAGCATGGGAAGCGTTCGAAAAACTATAACCGTTGCCAATCAGCGCGCTCAGGAACGTAATGCCGAACTGAAGGATATCCGCTCGGCCCTTGAAGACGGTGAGTCCAGCGGCCCCCCTCGCCCATTCAATCCCGACGCATTCAAACAGCGAATGTTATTAGGACGTGGATAAATCCCCATCGTAAAAACTATTCAGCCCCAGGCAAATGCCCCAACGGCAACGCCCCCGGCGTCTTCACCGTATTGATCGCAAAGTTACTCCGGATATCGCTGATGCCGGGCAATTTCAACAAATGCCCCGTGACAAAACGGTCATAAGCCCGCAGGTCCGGCACCACGACTTGCAGTAGAAAATCCGACTCGCCCGATACCAGGAACGCCGAGATCACTTCGGGCAATGCCGTCACTGCCTGGCGAAATGCTTCGGCTCGCTCGTCGTTGTGCCGTTCGACCTTGACGCCGACGAAGATCGTCAGCCCGAGGCCCACTTCGTCGCGGTCCAGGACGGCTTGATAACCGCGAATGACACCGGCTTCTTCAAGCATCCGCACGCGGCGCAAGCAGGGCGACGGGGACAGGCCGATTTCTTCGGCCAGTTGCACGTTGCTCAGGCGGCCGTCTCGTTGCAGCGCGACGAGGATTTTACGGTCGAAGGCGTCCAGTTTCATAAGTTGGCATTTTCCGATTGGATGATGCAGATACGTGGCAGGTTATGCCAATTCGCGAAGCTTTAGAAGATGACTTCGCAACCACCTGCCCTGCCTCTCAGCCATAGACTGGGCACTTGCGAATCGTTGATGAAGGGGTGTGGCATGGCAGAGCTCGGGTTGTTTTTGATGGCGTTGACGGTGGCGTATCTGTTGCCCGGGCCGGACATGATTCTGCTGCTGCAAACCGGTGCCCGTCAGGGCAGGGGCGCGGCGCTGGCGACGGCGGTGGGCCTGGGGGTTGCTCGTGGGTGTCATGTTGCATTGGCGGCGTTGGGGCTTTCGGCCTTGTTCAAGACCGCGCCGTGGACGTTCGATGTCGTGCGTCTGGCCGGGGCGGCCTACTTGTTATGGATCGGTTTTCAATGCCTGCGGACCACCTTGTTGCCGAATTTTGAATACGCCGCTGTCGAGGCCGGAAAGCGGCGTTGGCACCAGGCGATTCGGCGTGGGCTCCTGACCAATCTGCTCAATCCAAAGGCCTTGCTGTTTTGCTCGGTGCTGTTGCCGCAGTTCATCGATCCACAAGGCGGACCAGTGCTAGGGCAATTCGCGACCCTGGGCGTGGTACTGGTCGGCGTCGGCCTGCTGTTCGATAGCGCTTATGCGTTGGTGGGTGTCGCACTCGGTCGCTGGCTTCAGCGTTCGCCTTCGGCCCAGCGCGTACAGCAGTGGCTGTTTGGCAGTCTTCTGATTGGTTTTGCGGTACGGCTGACGTTTGTGCAGCAGTCATAGCGACCGTAGTTTCGCGAAGTGGCTCCTGGTATTTGAGCTGTAAATCCAGGGCTGCTTCGCACCCCAGCGGGAGCAAGCTCCCTCGCCACACAAGCATTTTCGTCCGGTTTCACATCCCGAAATAAACCCACCCCGCCCCTCTGCCGCCCTTGTGCGACGCCGCTTCTAGACTTCGTTGCGATGACTGCGCATACCTGCCGAGGCCACCTTCGGTGGTTATAGTGTTGATCATTCATTTTCAGTAGGTATAGTACCCACCAAGCACACCACACGGAGGTGTTGTGAATAGCCGATTCTTGATAAGCCAAATCATTGCAGACGGTTGGTATCTGGTGCGGGTTCGGGGCAGCCACCATCACTTCAAGCACCCGACCAAGCCGGGATTGGTCACGGTTCCTCATCCGAAGAAGGACCTGCTCAAGAAAACGGCCATCAGTATTTTGCAACAGGCGCTGCTTCAGCCGGCCCGTTGCGCGACGTTCCCGGAGGACGATGAATATGCTTTACCCGATTGCGATTTCCATGGGCGATGACAAGCACGCCTGGGGTGTTGAAGTACCGGATATTCCCGGATGCTTTTCCGCAGGCGATGACCTGGACGAGGCCATGGCGATGGCGCGTGAGGCCATCGAGGGGCATTTCGAGGTTCTGGCTGAGGACGGCTCGCCGATTCCTTCGGCCAACACCGTCACCTTGCACGCCGCCAATCCGGCATATGCCGGCTGCACCTGGGCGCTGGTGGACATCGATGTGACCAAGTACCTGGGCAAGGCGCAGAAACTCAACATCACGTTGCCCGGCTATCTGCTCAATCGTATTGATGAATACGTGTTGCACCATCCTGAAGAGAAGAGCCGTTCCGGCTTCCTGGCTTCGGCAGCGCTCAAGGTGTTGCAGCAAGGGCGGTGAGCAATCAATGCTGGAGAAAAGAGCCTGTGGGAGCGAGCCTGCTCGCGATAGCGGTACGTCAACACCCTTGATGTTGCTGACCCGACGCCATCGCGAGCAGGCTCGCTCCCACAGGGTTTTGCGACAGCCCATTCGAGGGGTTGCGGGCTGCCTATTTCTTTTCCGCTCCAGACTCTTGCATCTGCACCGAGGACTTGGTGCCATCGGTGTTGTCCTTGGTCTCGTTACCCGAGTTGTCGAAGCAGCCTTGCAGGGCAAACAAACAGCAGGCAAGGCAAACAGTGCGTGCGAGGTTCATGGTGGACTCCGAAGCTGAGGGCCTTAAGGAGTGACCCGCCAACACGGCAATTGGTTGCGATGATTTTCAGGCTGCACGAAAAACCCTGCCGAACAGCGGCGCCTGAAAATGTAAGCAGAATTTTCACCGTTTCGTTGCTGTCACACCAGACAGGTGCATCCATAAGGAACACAGCAATGACCTTCGCAAAAATCGCGCAAAAACTGGCCCTTTGGGCGGGGAGCCCCAAGACGTTTCTGGGGGCCATCGTGTTGTTGGCGCTCTGGGCCCTCAGCGGACCGCTTTTCGACTTCAATGACACATGGCAACTGATCATCAATACATCAACGACGATCATTACCTTCCTGATGGTGTTCCTGATTCAAAACACGCAGAACCGCGATACCGACATCTTGCACCTCAAGGTCGATGAGTTATTGCGAGCGACCAAGGAGGCACAGAATGCAATGCTCGGCCTTGAGTCGCTGGACCTCAAGCAACTGGAGGCGCTGAGAAAGCATTACCAGGCCATGGGTCACGGCGAAGCCAAGAGTCTTGAAGGGCTGGAAGAAAAGAACAAAGTAGACCTGAACCAGTGCTGACGCAGACGCGCTGGAAGGTTCTCCTTTTGGCGGGCAAAAATCAGCCGGGACGCGAACGTCCCGGCCCTGAATACAAAAAAAGCAGCGGATCAGCGGCTGGCTTGCAGCGCCCTGGCCATTTCGAGATGGGTCTGCAGTTTAGGCAGGGTTTCATCGGCGAAGGCCTTGATCTCCGGCACTTCGGTGGTCTGGGCCTCCTGCTGGATCTGCGCGATGGCCTCCTCGGTGGCCTTGACCTGGGTGGCGGCATACGCAGCCTCGAACGACTCGCCTTCCTTGACCTGCGGCATCAGGGCCTTGGCCTTGTCCGCCACCTCTTCCCGGGGGGCGACAGGCAAGTCGAGCTTCTTGGCGATCTTCGCCAGGTGTTGATTGGCCGTGGTGCGGTCGTTGATCACCATGATGGTGTAGTCCTTGACCTCCCTGGATTCGGCTTTCCCGTGGGCCATGCGACTTGTCTCGATGTCGGCCATGCCTTTGGCTGAAGCATCGTTGATGAATTGGGCAGGCGATTGGGCCCAGGCACTGTTGGCGCCCAGGCCCATCAACACGACAACACTGGTGGTGCGAAAAAAGCTGGCCATACGGCTCATGGTCGCGCCCTCCTCTGATGAAAGTTCTGGTGGGTTATCCACCGTTGAATCAGAACCAGCCATGAATACTCAGCGAGATGTCCGACTCGGCTTTCGACGGTCGTGATGGTGGTTCTCCCACTTCTGCGACCCGCTTCGGACACCTTCGTTCGATCATGAGCAATGTTTGCCAGATAAATACCGCTTGGGCCGGGAATGATCCAACCCTCCCTATTCTCGAATGCAGGGCACGCAGAGCCCTTCTTGTATTCGAATTGGATATGGGCTGAAGGTTTGAGAAAGGTGCTTGTGCCACGACGAACGGTGGCACGCTATCAGATACCGAACACCCTGTGATTCTGGCGTTTGGCCGCATACATCGCCTCGTCGGCGTGGCGGAACAGGGCAACATCTTCAGTGCCATGGTCGGGGAAACAAGCCACGCCGATGCTCGGTTCGATGCTCAGGCAGTGCCCGTCCAGACGCAGCGGCTGGGCCAGTGCATGGCGGATTTTTTCCTGCACGCGTTGGGCATCCTCCAAGGCCTGGATGCTGTGCAGCAGCACCACGAACTCGTCCCCGCCAATACGTGCCACGGTGTCGGTGTCGCGGATACAGCCCTTGAGACGATTGGCCACCGCTTGTAACAGCATGTCGCCAACCCCGTGGCCATAGGTGTCGTTGATCTGCTTGAAACGGTCCAGGTCGATGTACAGCAAGGCCATGCGCCCGGACGCCGCACGAGCGCTCGCCAGTGCGCACTTGAACCGCTCCCGGAGCAATTCGCGGTTGGGCACCTGGGTCAATTGATCGTACTGAGCCATGTGCTGCAACCGGGCGTGCAATTGCTTGCGCTCGATGGCGACGGTGATCTGTGCGCAGACGTATTGCAGCAGTTCCTTGTCCTGCTCGGTGTAGCGCTCGTTGTGCGGCGCACTCTTGACGATCAGCGCGCCAATCGTGCCGCTCTGCGAGTTCAGCGGCACGCCCAGCCAACACGGCGCATCTGGCCGCGCTACAAGGTCGTCGAACCCCGGCGGCAAGTCGTTGCAACCAGGCGTCAGCAGGATTGGCTGGCCGCTGCGAATCACTTCGGCGCACAAACGCCCGGTGACCGTGCCCGGCAATTCCGGCTGCCCTTCCCGGTCGTCGACGTGATAGGGGAAGTTAAGTTGCGAACATTGTTCGTCATACAGCGCCACCGAAAAATTCAGCGCCGGCAGCCACTCGCCAATAATCAGGTGTATGCGCTTGAACAGCGCCAGCAGGTCTGCCGCGGCATGGGCCGCCTCGGAAATCGCATACAACGCCGCCTGCCGGGACTCGGCCTGCTTGCGTTCGGTGATGTCCCGGGCCACGGCAATGCGCAGTTGGTCCACCGGCGACCAGCGCGCCGACCACAGGATGTGCACCACCCGACCGTCCTTGCGCAGGTAACGGTTCTCGAAATTGAGCTTGGGCTCGCCGTCCATGATCTCCCGCGCCGCCTCAAGGGTCCGCTGACGGTCGGCGGGGTGCACCAGGTCGATCATCGGCTGGCCGATCAGCTCCTGCGGGGTGTAGCCAAAAATCTGTTCGCAGGCAGCACTGACAAACACGAAACGCCCTTGGCCGTCGACGGCACACACGGCGTCCAGCAGAAGGTCGATGTAGCTGGCCAGCGGCGCGGAACTTCGAGTGTCCATGGGGCTGGAGGTCATCCGGATAATGCAACGGTGAGCGAAGCGGGTGATCGTCAGTTCGTGACGCCGATACAACGAGCGAGACCGACGCGCCCCACCAATACCGATGAGGATAGCGCAGGGGATCGACTGTAGGGAGCGAAACGCCCGGGAGATGCAGCCACTCGCTTCAACGCAGCCCCTTCACTCCGTAAAAAACGCCATACCGGCATACGGTGCCTGCCGGCAGGCCTTCAACCGGGACGCCAGGTCGCCCACATGGACTTCGAGCTTGTGCCCGTCCGGGTCGAGAAAGTAGAACGAATCACCCTCGCTGCGATTGTCGCGCCACGATGACACCTGGGCCGCGTTCAGCCGCGCCACCAGCACTGGGAAACTCTCGGCATCGATGCTGAAAGCGTAATGGGTGTAGTCCGCCACCGGCTCAGGCCTGCGCAACGGGTCGAAAGCCAGGCACAACCACAAACCCGGCAGCGACAAATAGGCCCCATGGTCCCACTTGGCTTCGAGACGCAGCTGCAATAGCTCGCCATAAAAAACCACACTGCGATCCAGGTCGGTGACGGCAAGGGTCAGATGATTGAGGCCTGAGAGCATCAGCAAGCAACCTTCAGAAAAGAGTGATAACCCAGCGGGCTTGGGGCGAACCCAGGGTACTTCCAAGCTCCGACATCGCCGACGGATTCCCCGTCCAAGGCCCTAGGCAAAGTCCTACGCAGAACTCTCCAGTGACACTCAAGCACGCCGGAAACAGCCGATTCAAAGCCCTGCACAACAATCTGTAAAGTCTGGAAACACACCGCTATCGAAACACCCCACGGACAGCACCACTCATCAAGGAATGTAATCGCACCATGAACCAGACTGCTCAAGCGCCCCATCACTTCACTCACTACCGCAAGGTGATTTCCCTCGCAGACCAGAACTGGCAGGGCACCGAAGCCGGAAAAATCTCAGGGCTGAATGTCGAGGTCAAGACACCCAATGTGCTGGTCGACCAATACGGTCGCACCTTCCATCACTTCTGTACCACGTCCTACCTGGGCCTGGACTATCACCCCGCGTTGCTGGACGGCGCCATGACTGCCCTGTGGGAAACCGGAACCCTGCGGGTCGCCAACTCAAGGAATCGCTGCAAGCTGGCGATCCTGGACCAGTACGAAACCCAATTGTCGGAGCTGTTTGGCGCCAGTTGCCTCAGTGCTCTGTCGTGCAGTGCGGCAAGCGCCGGTATCCTGCCGCTGCTGGCCAGCGGCGCGTTCACCAACCAGTGTTCGCCGGTCATGGTGTTCGACAAACACGCCCATTACTCGATGAACCACAGCAAGGCCGCCTGCGCCGATGAAACCCAGGTCGTCACCTGCCCGCACAACGACATGGATTTCATCGAAGACCTGTGCAAACGCCAGCGCTGCGTGGCGTACGTGGCCGACAGCGCCTATAGCATGGGCGGATTGGCGGACCTGGACAGCCTGATGTATCTCAAGCAGCGCTATGGCCTGTTTCTCTATCTGGACGACTCCCACGCGCTGTCTGCGGTCGGGGAGTCCGGCGCAGGCCTGGTCCGTTCGCGCGTCCCTGCCGTGGATGAACGCACCCTGATCGTTGCTTCATTGGCCAAGTCATTCGGCGCCAGTGGCGGGCTGGTTATGTTTGGCAGTGAACGGCACAAGGCTCTGGTGCAGCGTTACGGTGGCCCGAGCAATTGGTCCCAGAGCCTGAACGCAGCGGCCATCGGCGCCGGCATGGCGTCGATCCGCCTGCACCGCAGTCGAGAATTCAGCGCCCTGCAGGAGCGTTTGCAAGCTAATATCCGCTTCTTCGACAGCCTCGTGCGCACTGAACAGCGCGGCAATCCCATGGCAATCCGCATGGTGCCCTGCGGTGAAGCGGCCCTGGCCAACAGCCTGGCCGTCGAACTGGCCGAACTGGGGTACTTCACTTCAGCGGTCTTTTTCCCCGTGGTGCCGCAAGGCAAGGCCGCCATTCGCATTACCCTGCGCGCCGATATGGAGCCGAACGTGATTCGCTCGTTTTGCGAAAAGATCACCGAACTGCTGCTGACCCACGGGCGTGACATCCGCCCTTGAGACAGGACGCTCGATGAAGAACCGTACAACCCTGATCGTCACCTGCACCACCGTTTTCCTGGCCCAACTGGGCATGAGCATCTACTTGCCGGCCCTGCCCGATATCGCCCGGGACCTGGGCGCCGATGCGTCCCGGGTTTCCTGGGGCTTGTCGGTGTACCTGATCGGCATGGCGCTGCCGATGTTGCTGTGGGGCAGCCTGGGCCAGCGGCTGGGGCGCAAGCCGGTCTTGCTGGCGGCCTTGGGGTTGTACGGTTTGGGCAACCTGGCCCTGCCGCTGGGCACAACCGTGGAGGCGTTCCTGACGCTCAGGTTGATCCAGGGCATCGGCGCCAGCGGTATCTCGGTGATGGCGCGGGTCTTGATTCGGGACAGTTTCAGCGGCGATCTGTTGGCCAAGGCGCTGTCCTGGATATCGATCGCCTTTGTGATTGCCCTCGGTATCGGCCAGTATCTGGGCTCGCTGATCCAGGCCGCTTTCGGCTGGGAGGCGATTTTCCAGGGCTTGGGCGCCGTCAGCCTGGCGATGGCAGCGGCGGTGTCCCGGGCCAGGTTCCCGGTGCTGGTGCAAGCCGGCAACGGGCAATCGGCGTGGAGCATCTACGGGCAGATCCTGCGTCGACGCGCGTTCCTGCTGCCGGCCTTGGCGGGTGGGCTGGGTTACGGCGTGATCGTCGCCTTCAACACCGCCGCGCCGCTGATCCTGCAGGGGAGCTTCCACTGGTCGCCCATTGAATACGGCCTGCTGGGCTGGCCGGTCAGTGCCGCGTACTTGCTTGGGGCGCTGGTGGTGAACGCTTTTGTACTGCGTACCGGTCAACGGCGAATGATGGGTTGGGGCATCGCCCTGGTGCTGGGCGGGAGCATGACCATGCTGGCAGGCAGCCTCACCCTGAGCAGCATCGCGCTGCTCTTCTGGCTGCCGTATTGCTTCGCGGTGTTTGGCCAGTCGTTGATCTACCCCATCAGCCTGTCCCTGGCCAACGAAGGCTCACCGGTGGCCGGCGCGTATGCCATGGCGTTGAGCGGATTCCTGCACCAACTGATGGCCTCGGTGATCGGTGCCATGGCCAGCCTGTTGTTGAGCCAACAGGCCTGGCCGCTGGCAGCGTTGTGCGCACTGTTGGGGGCGGCGGCGATGCTCTGTGTGAAGTTTGTGCCGCCCCGGGTCGCTTAGAACGCGCTGCGGAAAATCTCTTCGATCTGCCGCTGGTCCGCCGCCCGTGGGTTGGTCAGGCCGCAGGCGTCTTTCAAGGCGTTGGCGGCCAGCACCGGTACGTCATTGAGGCGTACGCCCAAATCACGCAAACCGGCCGGAATATCCACGTCAAGGGCCAGTTTACGGATCGCCGCAATGGCGTCGCGGGCGCCCTCTTCCGGGCTGAAGCCGCGCGTATCGGCGCCCATGGCATGGGCCACGTCGGTCAGGCGAACGGCGCACACCGAAGCGTTGAAGCTTTGCACATGAGGCAACAGCACTGCGTTGCAGACACCATGAGGCAGGTCGTAGAAGCCACCCAGCTGATGCGCCATCGCGTGCACGAAACCCAACGATGCATTGTTGAACGCCATCCCCGCGAGAAACTGCGCGTAGGCCATGTTCTCCCGCGCGACCAGGTCATTGCCGTCACGCACGGCCAGGCGCAGGTTGTTGCTGATCAGGGTGATGGCCTTCAGGGCGCAGGCATCGGTGATGGGGTTGGCCGCAGTGGAGACATAAGCCTCGATCGCGTGGGTCAGTGCATCCATGCCGGTGGCGGCTGTCAGGCCCTTGGGCATCGCCACCATCAGCGCCGGGTCGTTCACCGACATCAATGGGGTGACGTTGCGATCGACAATCGCCATTTTCACGTGGCGTGTCTCGTCGGTGATGATGCAAAAACGGGTCATTTCGCTGGCGGTGCCCGCCGTGGTGTTGATGGCGATCAGCGGCAACTGCGGCTTGCTCGAACGATCGACGCCTTCATAATCACGGATCTGCCCTCCGTTGGTGGCGCACAGGGCGATGCCCTTGGCGCAATCGTGAGGCGAACCGCCACCCAGCGATACGACGAAATCACACTGGCTCTCCTTCAGCAGCCCCAGCCCGAGCTCGACATTGGCGATGCTTGGGTTGGGCTTGGCGCCGTCGAAAATCACCGAGTCGATGTCCTGTATCGCCAACAACTCGGCCACCTTGGTGGCGACACCGGCCTTGGCCAGCCCCGCGTCGGTGACGATCAAAGCTTTGCGAAAGCCGTAGTTGCGAATAGCGGTCATCGCTTCATCGAGGCAGCCGAGCCCCATGATGTTCACGGCGGGAATGAAAAAAGTGCTGCTCATGGGGTCACGCTCCTGGTTGAGGCCGGATCGGCAGGGCCTACAGAATGACCGAGTAGTCATGACGCATCTTGATCTGGCTCAAGACTGGGTCGTGATAAAGTCGCGCCCTGCCTTTGCCACGTTTTGAGATGATCCTTGCGATGACCGATTTCCAGGAATACGACACCCGGCTCGAAGACTGGGAGGCCTTGCGCGCCGACACCGCCTTCAGCGGCCTGTTGGTGGGCAATGGGGCCAGCCGCGCAGTGTGGGATGATTTCGGCTATGACTCGCTGTTCGAAAATGCCCGCACCGTCGAGGAGAAACCCCTGAGCCCGTCGGAACTGAGCGTGTTCGATGCGATGCAGACGCGCAGCTTCGAACAGGTGCTCGCTGCGCTGAAAACCACCAGTCGGGTCAACAAGGCCCTGGCCGTCAGCTCCGCCGCCCCGCGTAACCGCTATTACGCGATCAAGGAAGCGCTGATCAACACCGTGCATGCGGTGCACATCCCATGGCGCCTGGTGCAACCGTCGACCCTGGCGACGCTCAACCAGGAGCTGAGCCGCTACCGCACGGTGTTCACCAGCAACTACGACCTGCTCAACTACTGGGCGATCCAGCAGGCACCCGAGAGTATCAGCGACCTGTTCTTCGGCGAAGACCACAGTTTCGACCTGAGCCGGGCGACCACGGACAAACCGCGCCTGCTGTACCTGCACGGCGGCCTGCACATGGTGCGCAACCAGGACGGCACGGCGCGCAAGCTCACGTCCACCGAAGGCACCCTGCTGGGCAGTTTCGCCATCAACAACACGATCAAGACCCTCGACGACGTACCGTTGTTCGTCAATGAAGGCCCAAGCCAGGACAAGCTCAAGACCATCCGCAGCAGCGATTACCTGTCGTTCTGCTACGACCAGTTGCTGCAGCACGGCGACAACCTGTGCCTGTTCGGCCATGCCCTGGGCGAGCAGGACAACCACATTGTGCAAGCCTTGCGCCTGGCCGCACCGAAAACCGTGGCGATTTCAATCTATCCCCGTAGCCAGGCGTTCATCCAGCATCAGAAGCGGCATTACGCCAAGGTGTTCCAGGGACTGGAAGTGCAATTGCGCTTCTTCGATGCCAAGAGCCATCCGCTGGGCGATCCGAAACTGTCGGTGCCGGTGGAGGTTTAAAACACGTGTGGAGAGGGGATCCATGTGTGGGAGCAAAGCTTGCTCGCGATGAACGATGACTCGGTTAGCCTGCACAACCGCAGCGCCTGCATCGCGAGCAAGCTTTGCCCCCACACATAATTCCCCCGCCACAGGCTAGGCGCCCTTGTTGCCGTCCCGTCAGAGCGCAGCCACGGTCTTGTCCTTGATGACAGTCGTCGGTCCGTTGGCCTTTACGCTGGCGATGCCCTTGTCCCGGGCGGCGTCCGATGAATAAGCTTCACTGCTGCCAATCACTTCATGGTTGGCAGCCTTGAGGTTGAAGTACGGATGGCCATCCTTGGTGTTCTTGAGTTCATAGCGCTCGGTCAACGGACTGTTTTTCTGCACCGAAGCAATGCCACCGTCGACACCGCTGCGGGTGGTGTACAGCTCACTGGTCAAGATTGTCTCGGCGTTGGCCGCCTTGAGCACAAACCGAAACTGGCCACTGCTGCTTTTGCTGATTTCGTACCATCCGGACATGATTTTTCTCCTGGCAATGAAGACATGCCCCGAGAGTAAAGACCCGCCGCGCTTGCCCCGCCAGTTCGCTGTGTAGCGTCATTACAAGGTAATGGCCGTGCCCAGCAGCGTCAGGAAACCCGCCAGCCAGCTCGGGTGCGCAGGCCAGGCCGGTGCGGTTGCGAGGTTGCCCTGGACATGGCTTTGGGTCACGGGAATGTCGATATAGGTCCCGCCCGCCAGCCGGACTTCCGGAGCACACGCCGGGTAGGCGCTGCATTCACGCCCTTCGAGAATACCCGCCGCCGCCAGCAACTGCGCACCGTGGCACACCGCAGCAATCGGCTTGCCCGCCAGATCGAAATCGCGCACCAGTTGCAGGACGGTTTCATTCAAGCGCAGATATTCCGGCGCTCGCCCACCCGGCACCAGCAGCGCGTCGTAGTCGGCGGCCTGGACGTTGGCGAAGTCATGGTTGAGGGCAAACAAGTGCCCCGGTTTTTCACTGTAGGTCTGGTCGCCGTCGAAATCGTGGATCGCCGTGCGCACCGTCTGCCCAGCGGTTTTGTCCGGGCACACGGCGTGCACGGTGTGGCCGACCATCTGCAGGGCCTGGAACGGCACCATGACTTCATAATCTTCGACGTAATCGCCGACCAGCATGAGGATTTTCTTGGCGGGCATGGGAAGGGCTCCTTTGGGAATGCGTGGGTGGTTAACGCATTAAAGGTAGTCCGGAGTGTTGGCAGGCGAGCGATAACCGCTCATTACCTGACGGGCTGCACCTCAGCCCCTTGTGGGAGCGAGTCCTGTGGGAGCAAAGCTTGCTCGCGATGAACGATGGCGCGGTTCTAGCAGTTAAACCGTGTCGTCCTCATCGCGAGCAAGCTTTGCTCCCACAGGGTTCGGTATAGCTGCTTCAGGCGAGGTAACCATCCGCACGCAGCAGCGTTTCGAGGCAATGCTCGGTAACGTGGTAGAAGGCCTTGAGTTCCTGGATCTTGGCCAGCAGCTCGGTGGGGTCCGCAGGTTCGGCGCGTTTGACGGCCAGGATCATCTTGTTCTTGTTAGTGTGGTCCAGGGAGATGAACTCGAAGACCTTGGTCTCGTAGCCGCAAGCTTCCAGGAACAGCGCTCGCAAGCTGTCGGTGACCATTTCCGCCTGCTGGCCCAGGTGCAGGCCGTATTGCAGCATCGGCTTGAGCAAGGCCGGGCTCTGGATCTGCAAGCGGATCTGCTTGTGGCAGCACGGCGAGCACATGATGATCGAGGCGCCCGAGCGAATGCCCATGTGGATCGCGTAGTCGGTGGCGATGTCGCAGGCGTGCAAGGCGATCATCACATCCACCGCGCTCGGCGCCACGCTGCGCACGTCACCGTGCTGGAAGCTCAGGCCCGGGTGTTCCAAGCCCGCGGCGGCTTCGTTGCACAGCTTGACCATGTCTTCGCGCAGCTCGACTCCGGTCACCAGGCCTTCAGCCTGCAAGGTGTTGCGCAGGTAATCGTGGATGGCGAACGTCAGGTAGCCTTTGCCCGAACCGAAATCCGAAACCCGCACCGGTTTGTCCAGGGCCAGCGGCGAAGACGTCAGCGCATGGCTGAAGACCTCGATGAACTTGTTGATCTGCTTCCACTTGCGCGACATCGCCGGAATCAGCTCGTGCTTGTGGTTGGTCACGCCCAGGTCGGCCAGAAATGGCCGGCTCAAGTCGAGGAAGCGATTTTTCTCACGGTTGTGCTCGGCAGATGGCACTTCCCGCAGTTGCTGGGGCTTGCTCTTGAACAGCGAACTCTTGCCCTTCTTGCTGTACTCCAGCTGGGCCTCGTCGGTGACCGCCAGCAAATGCGCGTTCTTGAACGATGCCGGCAACAGCGCAGCAATGGTTTGCACCCCTTCGGCCAGCGGGAAATTCTTGGTGATGTCGCGGGTCTTGTAGCGGTAGACGAAGGACAGGCACGGCTGGTCCTTGACCGTCAGCTGCTTGATGATCAGCCGCTGGAGCTCCGCTTCTTCACCCACGTACTTGGCCAGCACCAGTTTGATGAAAGCGTTTTGTTCAAGGCTGGTGCGCAACAGCTCGATGAACTGGGCGTGGTGATCCGGCGCGGGACGGACGGGCGTTGCGGTGGCAGACATGGACAAGCGGCCTCGGGGCGGGGCGAATCGGGAATGGCGGTATTTTAGGGGGGATGGGCAGCGAGGGCACGGAAAAGTTCGTGTGGCGAGCAGTAGCCTCGGTGGGAGCAAGGCTTGCCCGCGATAAATACACCGCGATCCAGCAGGCTAAACCGAGCTATCGTTCATCGCGAGCAAGCTTTGCTCCCACAGGCTTGTGCTGGCAGGAAATTTTCAGCCCAGCACCACCAGCCGATTCGGCAGTTCATTGCGTTCCTGGGTCACCGGCACGTGCTCCTTGAGCAATTCGCCGCAAGCTTCGATGCAGGTCACGAAACCCTGCAGGGTCTGTCCCTGGCGAACCTGCTGGGTGAACGCTGCGACGATGGCATCCCAGCATTTGTTGTCCAGGCGCTTGGAAATGCCTTCGTCCACCAGGATTTCCACGTACCGCTCAGCCTCGCAGACAAAGATCAGCATCCCCGTGCTGCCCACCGTGTGGTGCAGGTTCTGTTCGAGGAATTGCCGGCGCGCCAGGTTGGAGGCCCGCCAGTGACGCACGGAACGGGGGATCAGGTGCGTGGTGATCCTGGGGATGCGAAACACCAGGCACAGCACAATGAAACTGACCCACTGCACCAGCAACAGGCTGTGCATCGTCAGCCAGCCGGAGAGGTAATGGACCACGCCGGGCACCACCAGGGCCAGCAGGCTGGCCCACAGCAGCGGGATATAGGCGTAGTCGTCGGCGCGGGCGGCCAGCACCGTGACCAGCTCGGCGTCGGTATGCCGCTCGACCCGGGCGATGGCCTCGGCGACCTTGCGTTGTTCGTGTTCAGTCAGTAATGCCATGTTAAAAGTGCCTGCTCATTATTATTGTCACCAGCCGCCCGACGACGACTACGCCTATATCCC
>NZ_JAHBCZ010000006.1:0-124241 GCF_019956035.1 Pseudomonas sp. A-RE-22 | reverse complement strand
GGGATTGTCGCGGGGGCGGTGGTGTTGGTCGGTGTGCTGGCGGTGGGCAAGATCTGGAAAGCGCTGAAAGGCTAAGACTGACAACACATAACCCCTGTGGGAGCGAGCTTGCTCGCGATGAGGGCCTGACATCCAACATTAATGTTGCCTGACAGACTGCTATCGCGAGCAAGCTCGCTCCCACAGTGGGTTTTGGGGTGGCCGAAGGTTATTCGGCAATCTGCAACTTGCGCGACTCGGTGTACACGTAACGCACCTTCTCATACTCGAACGGCGAGTTCAGTTGCCCATAGCGGAAACCGGTCTGGTAGCGCTTGTCGATGCCGCGCAGAAGCAGCAGCTCCGGGTGGTTGGAACTGACTTCGGAGACGTTCAGGTAGTTGATCGCCGATTCGGCTGTGTAGTCCACCAGCAGGCCTGAGGTGTCGCGCAGGTTCGACGGGCCGAAGATAGGCAACACGAAGTAGGCGCCGCCCGGTACGCCGTAGAAGCCCAGGGTCTGGCCGAAGTCTTCGCTCTGGCGCGGCAGGCCCATGGCGGTGGCTGGGTCCCACAGGCCGGCGATGCCGACGGTGGTGTTGAGCAGCAGACGCGCCGTGGTTTCCATCGAACGCTTGCCCTTGAATTGCAGCAGGCTGTTCATCAGGTTTGGCACATCCCCCAGGTTATTGAAGAAGTTGCTGACCCCGGTGCGCACGAAGCTTGGCGTGACGTAGCGGTAGCCATCGACCACGGGCAGGAATACCCATTGGTCGAAGCGGTAGTTGAAGTGGTAGACGCGGCGGTTCCAGGACTCCAGCGGGTCATAGACGTTCAGGGCGTTGAGGGTCGAGCGCTCGAATTCGCGCTGGTCCAGGCCAGGGTTGAACTTGAGCTTGCTCAGCGGCTCCTTGAAGCCGTCCGAATCCACCACCACAGGCGCATTGGCCTTGCTGTTGTCGGCGTGGACCATGCCCGTACTCATTAACGCAGCGATAAGCAGCAGATATTTAGCCACGGAAGAACTCCAGCATGGCGTCGCTGTTGACGCGGTAGTTAAGGTTGCCGCAGTGGCCGCCCAGTGGATAAACCGTGAGGCGATCGCCAAAGGTCTTGCGCAGGAAGCCCAGGTCGCCCGGGCCTAGGATGACGTCGTCGGCATTGTGCATGACGGCAATCTTCGGGCTGTCGTGCAGGTAATCTTTCAGCGCATACAGGCTGACCTGGTCGACCAGTTGCAACAGGCTGCCTCCGTCAGTGCGCGCGCGCCACATCGGGATCACCTGCTCGGTGAGGTAACAGTCGAAATCGCATTGCAGCGCACGCTTGAGAAACGGCGTCAGGCTGGTGCTTTCGGTAATCGGGAACTTGGGCGGGATGATCAGCCCGCGGCGGTTGATCAGGTCCGAGGTGAACGCGATGTCGGCGGCCGAGAAACGGAACGAGGTGCCGATCAACATGGCCATCTGCTCGTTGCTCAGGTGTTGCTTGGACTGCTGGAAGTCGTAGAGCAGGGCATCGTTGAGGTCGATGTAGCCTTTTTGCTGGAAGTAGCGCGTCAGCTTGTTCAGCACCAGTTCATAGAAGGTGGTGGTGTTGTTGATACCCTTCACCTCGGTCTGGACCAGTTTGTCCAGGTTGGTGATCGAGGTGTAGAGGTTCACCGGCGGGTTCAGCAGCAGCACCTTCTTGAAATTGAAGCTGCGCCGGGTTTCGTCCAGGTGTGCGACGAAGGCCGCATCCAGGGCGCCGAGGCTGTAGCCGGTCAGGTAGTACTCGGTCACGGGCAGCTTGGGGTTCTGCGCGCGCACGGCTTGCATCACCCGGTACATGTCTTCGGCGTCTTCCTTGGAAATGCCTGGCGTGGCGAAGCGCGAAGCGGCGCTCATGAAGTCGAAGCTGGTGGGCGAGGACAACTGCACCACGTGGTAGCCGGCCTTGTAGTAGAGGCGCTTGAGGTATTCATTAATGCTACTGTCAAAGCGCGCACCGGTGCCGGCGATCAGGAAAATCAGCGGCGCGGGTTTGTCCTGGGTGGCCATGCGGTATGTGAGGCTTTTCACCGGCCAGAAGTTGTCCGGCAGGATGAACTCGCGTTCCGGGCGCAGGGTCAGGCTGTGGTCTGCCTGGTTGATGTCTTCGATCAGCGGCAACTCCGGACGCAGGTCCGGTGGCGTGGTGGCGATGGTCGCCTCGAACGGGTTGGTCAAGGGGTAGCCATAGCTGGCGGCGTCAATATCTGCCGCCAGCGCGGACGCACTCAGGATAAGGCCGCCGAGAAGGGCAGCGAAGCGCAAGGAACGGAGCATGACTGGATCCCTTAGAGGAAGGTGCCGAATGAGGTTCGCAGGCTATGACCACCGAAGCGGAGCCAAGTGCCATGATGGGCACAAAACAGGCACGGACGGGGCGCGATAGTAGCGGGAAGATACACGGTCGTGGGTGCTGGCGGCTAGTTATCTGGCGTTTGCCGGATTTGACCGCAAATCTCACGTGTGGCGCTGGTACAAATGCCTGGAACTGAGAGCTGGCGTTCTGATGTCGTTTCTCGTTGCCTCGACGTCGCAGACAGAGCAGGTTCCGGATCGGAGCAGGTTGATGATCAACGAGTCAGTACTCCACTGGCGTTCAGACCGGTTTGAGGGCGAGCGTGATGGGGGCGCTGAGCATCATAACTATACGTTGACGCCGCCCGGCATCCGTCGGGCGCAGCACTTTCGGGGAAGTAACGATGAAGATGCGACGACTCTTGGGCGCAGGTGCCGCACTGGTACTGGCCATCAGTTCCACCTTGGCCAGCGCCGAAACCAAAACCCTGAGCATCGGTTACGTTGACGGCTGGTCCGACAGCGTCGCGACCACCCACGTGGCCGCCGAAGTGATCAAGCAGAAACTCGGTTATGACGTGAAGCTGCAAGCGGTCGCGACCGGGATCATGTGGCAAGGCGTGGCCACCGGTAAGCTCGACGCGATGCTCTCGGCCTGGCTGCCGGTGACTCACGGCGACTATTGGACGAAGAACAAGGACCAGGTGGTCGACTACGGCCCCAACTTCAAGGACGCCAAAATCGGCCTGATCGTGCCGGAGTACGTCAAGGCCAAGTCGCTCGAGGATCTGAAAACCGACGACTCCTTCAAGAAACGCATTGTCGGCATCGACGCCGGTTCAGGCGTAATGCTCAAGACCGAGCAGGCGATCAAGGATTACGACCTGACCGGTTATCAACTCAAGGCCAGTTCCGGCGCCGGCATGATTGCCGAGCTGACCCGTGCCGAGAAGAAAAACGAATCCATCGCCGTCACCGGTTGGGTGCCGCACTGGATGTTCGCCAAGTGGAAACTGCGCTTCCTGGAAGACCCGAAAGGCGTCTACGGCGCGGCTGAAACCGTGAACAGCATCGGCAGCAAGGAACTGGAGGCCAAGGCACCGGAAGTGGTCGCGTTCCTGAAGAAATTCCAATGGGCTTCGAAAGACGAGATTGGCGAAGTCATGCTGGCGATCCAGGAAGGCGCCAAGCCTGAAGCCGCCGCCAAGGACTGGGTTGCCAAGCACCCGGACCGCGTGAAGGAGTGGACCGGCAAGTAATCGGCCTGGTTTAGCTGTCCCGAAAAACCGCATGGCCGTGTGTCATGCGGTTTTTTTGTGCCCGCAATTCTGAGCGCAACGCAACCCCCTGTGGGAGCGAGCTTGCTCGCGATAGCGGTGTGTCAGCTTGCATCTACACTGACTGTGCTACCGCCATCGCGAGCAAGCTCGCTCCCACAGGGGAGGGGCTTGGTTTTTTTTGCGGAAAACTGGCAAAGCCGTCATGTCGTTCTAATACTAAGGTCGTCTGGAACCTGGCCTTGAGCCGCATAGAGTAGGGCTGTTCCAATTAAATCTGTGCTGCGAGGATAAAAACAATGAACGACAGCATTTACCTCTCGATTCAAAACAGCCCGCGCTTCAAGGAGCTGGTGAGAAAAAGGGAAAAGTTCGCCTGGATTCTCTCGGCGATCATGCTTGGGCTGTATTCCGGCTTCATCCTTCTGATCGCCTACGGGCCACACATTCTCGGGGCCAAGATCACGCCTGAGTCCACCATCACCTGGGGCATTCCCATCGGTGTCGGCCTGATTGTCTCGGCCTTCGTCCTGACTGCTATCTACGTACGGCGCGCCAACGGCGAGTTCGACGACCTGAACAATGCGATTCTCAAGGAGGCTCAGCAATGATCCGGCGTCTACTGGCTCTATTGAGCATCGCAGCGTTTGCCCCGGGCGCCTGGGCGGCAGAAGCCCTGACCGGTGCCGTGCAGAAACAGCCTCTCAACGTCTCGGCCATCGTGATGTTCGTGGTCTTCGTCGGTGCGACCCTGTGCATCACCTACTGGGCCTCCAAGCGCAACAAGTCGGCCGCTGACTACTATGCGGCGGGCGGGCGTATCACCGGTTTCCAGAATGGCCTGGCCATTGCCGGTGACTACATGTCGGCGGCGTCCTTCCTGGGGATCTCCGCACTGGTGTTCGCCTCCGGCTACGACGGTCTGATCTACTCGATCGGCTTCCTGGTGGGTTGGCCGATCATCCTGTTCCTGATCGCCGAACGCCTGCGTAACCTGGGTAAGTACACCTTTGCCGACGTGGCGTCCTATCGCCTTGGGCAAACCCAGATCCGCAGTCTGTCCGCCTGTGGCTCGCTGGTCGTGGTGGCGTTCTACCTGATCGCGCAAATGGTCGGTGCCGGCAAGCTGATCCAGCTGCTGTTCGGCCTGGACTATCACGTTGCGGTGATCCTGGTGGGCATCCTGATGTGCCTCTACGTGTTGTTCGGCGGCATGCTGGCCACCACCTGGGTACAGATCATCAAGGCGGTGCTGTTGCTGTCGGGTGCTTCGTTCATGGCCCTGATGGTCATGAAGCACGTCAACTTCGACTTCAACATGCTGTTTGCCGAAGCGGTCAAGGTTCACCCTAAAGGTGAGGCGATCATGAGCCCTGGCGGCCTGGTGAAGGATCCGGTCTCGGCCTTCTCCCTGGGTCTGGCGCTGATGTTCGGTACCGCTGGCCTGCCGCATATCCTGATGCGCTTCTTCACCGTGAGCGACGCCAAGGAAGCGCGCAAGAGCGTGCTGTATGCCACCGGCTTCATCGGTTACTTCTACATCCTGACCTTCATCATCGGCTTCGGCGCGATCCTGCTGGTCAGCACCAACCCGGTCTTCAAGGACGCGGCAGGTGCCTTGCTCGGTGGTAACAACATGGCGGCGGTGCACCTGGCCAACGCTGTGGGCGGCAGTATCTTCCTGGGCTTCATCTCGGCGGTAGCCTTTGCCACCATCCTGGCGGTCGTCGCGGGCCTGACCCTGGCCGGTGCCTCGGCGGTGTCCCATGACCTGTATGCCAGCGTGATCAAGAAAGGCAAGGCCAACGAGAAGGACGAGATTCGTGTCTCGAAAATCACCACCATCGCCCTGGCGGTGCTGGCGATCGGCCTGGGCATCCTGTTCGAGAAGCAGAACATCGCGTTCATGGTGGGCCTGGCGTTCTCCATCGCGGCGAGCTGCAACTTCCCGGTACTGCTGCTTTCGATGTACTGGAAGAAGCTGACCACCCGTGGCGCCATGATTGGCGGGTGGCTGGGCCTGGTCAGTGCCGTGGGCCTGATGATCCTCGGCCCGACCATCTGGGTGCAGATCATGGGTCACGAGAAGGCGATCTTCCCGTATGAATACCCTGCGCTGTTCTCGATGGCCATTGCCTTCGTCGGCATCTGGTTCTTCTCCATTACCGACAAGTCGGCTGAAGGTGCAAACGAGCGGGCGCTGTTCTTCCCGCAGTTCGTGCGTTCGCAGACTGGCCTGGGGGCGAGTGGGGCGGTTAACCACTGATGCGCCAGTAAGCTGCAAGCGTTGTGTTTGAAGAAATACCCCGGTCGAGAGGCTGGGGTATTTTTTTGTGCCGGGTTTATGAGGGGGTGCAGATCTGCCGCCATTGTCGGAACGCCGCCCGGAGCAAGCTCCCCCCCCCTGTGGGAGCGTACATAGATCCAGTGTGGGAGCGAGCTTGCTCGCGATGCGCCGGGCCTGTCACCGCAGCTTCTGGATCAGACAAAGAGGGCACAAACAAAACAGCCCCTGCTCTTATATAAGAAGCAGGGGCTGTTCGGTGCAGCTTGGGACCTATAGCAAGGCAGGTCTTACTTGCGGTCTTCCAGCTGGGTGATGTCACGCGACTCGTAGCCGGTGTACAGCTGGCGCGGGCGGCCGATCTTGTACGGGCTGGAGAGCATTTCCTTCCAGTGGGAGATCCAGCCGACAGTCCGCGCCAGGGCGAAGATCACGGTGAACATGCTGGTTGGAATGCCGATCGCCTTGAGGATGATCCCCGAGTAGAAGTCGACGTTCGGGTACAGCGAGCGCTCGATGAAGTACGGGTCGGTCAGGGCGATCTCTTCCAGGCGCATGGCCAGTTCGAGTTGCGGATCGTTCTTGATCCCCAGTTCCTTGAGCACTTCGTCGCAGGTCTGCTTCATGACGGTGGCGCGCGGGTCGCGGTTCTTGTAGACCCGGTGACCAAAGCCCATCAGCTTGAACGGATCGTTCTTGTCCTTGGCCTTGGCGATGAACTTGTCGATGTTCGAGACATCGCCGATTTCATCGAGCATGGTCAGTACCGCTTCGTTGGCACCGCCGTGGGCAGGGCCCCAGAGTGCGGCGATACCGGCGGCGATACAGGCGAACGGGTTGGCACCCGAGGAGCCGGCCAGGCGCACGGTGGACGTGGAGGCGTTCTGCTCGTGGTCGGCATGGAGGATGAAGATCCGGTCCATGGCCTTGGCGAGCACCGGGCTGATCGGTTTGATCTCGCACGGGGTGTTGAACATCATATGCAGGAAGTTCTCTGCATAGGTCAGGTCGTTGCGCGGGTACATCATGGGCTGGCCCATGGAGTACTTGTAGACCATGGCTGCCAGGGTCGGCATCTTCGCCACCAGGCGGATCGCGGAGATTTCGCGATGCTGGGGGTTATTGATGTCCAGGGAGTCGTGGTAGAAGGCCGAGAGGGCGCCGACAACGCCGCACATGACGGCCATCGGGTGGGCATCGCGACGGAAGCCGTTGAAGAAGGTCTTCAACTGCTCGTGAACCATGGTGTGGTTCTTCACGGTGCTGACGAACTGGGCCTTTTGCTCTGCGGTTGGCAGCTCGCCGTTGAGCAGCAGGTAGCAGGTTTCCAGGTAGTCCGATTTTTCAGCCAGTTGCTCGATCGGGTAGCCGCGGTGCAGCAGGATGCCGTTGTCGCCGTCGATATAGGTGATTTTCGATTCGCACGAGGCGGTCGACATGAAACCTGGGTCAAAGGTGAAACGGCCCGTGGCCGTCAGGCCCCGTACGTCGATTACATCGGGACCAACGGTGCCGGTTAAAATGGGCAGCTCGACGGGGGCTGCGCCCTCGATGATCAACTGCGCTTTTTTGTCAGCCATGTGGCCTCCTATTAATGCTTGAAATCATCAGACAGACCCCCCACGCAGGGCCCGCACCACTATAGTGAGATAAATTCGAAAGTCAATTTGCCTAAAGTCTTGCTCCAGAAGGCTTTAACCGGACTTTTTCCGCGAAATTACCTGCCGTTTACGCCTTTTGCGTCGTATGTGCAATGCGCTATTAGGGGAAGGTGAACGCGTTGTCATTAGTAGCCTAACTGTCTATACTCGGCCACCGACCGCCAGGGGCTTTTGGGCCTGCTTTCTTGGGGGTCGTCACTCCCTGGGTGGTGAGTACCTGACCAGTGCGCGCCCCAACAACTTTGCCCTGATTGTTAGGGGCTCTTCAGTGTGAAAAAAAAGCCGTGAAAAGCCAACGACCTGTAAACCTAGACCTAAGGACCATCAAACTCCCAGTCACTGCTTACACGTCCATTCTTCACCGTATTTCCGGTGTCATCCTCTTCGTCAGCCTGGCCATCATGCTTTATGCACTGGACAAGTCGCTCGATTCGGAAGAAGGCTTCGGTCAGGTGAAAGCGTGTCTGACCAGTCCGCTAGCCAAGCTAGTGATTTGGGGCATCCTGTCCGCCTTGCTGTATCACTTGGTTGCCGGTGTGCGCCACTTGATCATGGACATGGGCATCGGTGAGACGCTGGAAGGCGGCAAGCTGGGCTCGAAAATCATTATCGCCGTGTCTGCGGTGCTGATCGTTCTGGCAGGAGTCTGGATATGGTAACCAACGTCACGAACCTTTCGCGTTCGGGCCTCTATGACTGGATGGCGCAGCGTGTGTCTGCGGTCGTTCTCGCGGCTTACTTCATCTTCCTGATCGGATATGTCGTAGCAAACCCAGGCCTGGGCTACGCCCAATGGCATGAACTGTTCGCAAACAACTGGATGCGTATCTTCAGTCTGCTGGCACTTGTCGCACTGGGCGCTCACGCCTGGGTCGGCATGTGGACCATCGCGACCGACTACCTGACGCCAATGGCGTTCGGCAAGTCGGCGACTGCCGTACGTTTCCTCTTCCAGGCAGTATGCGGCGTTGCGATGTTCGCTTACTTCGTCTGGGGTGTGCAGATTCTCTGGGGTATCTGATCCATGGCTAACATTCCAACGATTTCTTTCGACGCCATCATCATTGGTGGTGGCGGTGCCGGCATGCGCGCAGCGCTGCAACTGGCACAGGGCGGTCACAAGACTGCCGTGATCACCAAGGTTTTCCCGACCCGTTCGCACACTGTTTCCGCCCAGGGCGGCATCACCTGCGCCATCGCTTCGGCCGACCCGAACGATGACTGGCGTTGGCACATGTACGATACCGTCAAGGGTTCCGACTACATCGGTGACCAGGACGCTATCGAATACATGTGTCAGGAAGGCCCGGCCGCGGTGTTCGAGCTGGACCACATGGGCATGCCATTCTCGCGTACCGAGCAAGGTCGTATCTATCAGCGTCCGTTCGGTGGCCAGTCCAAGGACTACGGCAAGGGCGGCCAGGCTGCACGTACTTGCGCGGCGTCCGACCGTACCGGTCACGCGCTGCTGCACACCCTGTACCAGGGCAACCTGAAAGCCGGTACCACGTTCCTGAACGAGTATTACGCCGTTGACCTAGTGAAAAACCAGGACGGCGCCTTCGTCGGCGTGATCGCGATCTGCATCGAAACCGGCGAAACCACCTACATCCGCGCCAAGGCCACCGTACTGGCGACCGGCGGTGCAGGCCGTATCTACGCATCCACCACCAATGCCCTGATCAACACCGGTGACGGCGTCGGCATGGCCCTGCGTGCTGGCGTGCCGGTACAAGACATCGAAATGTGGCAGTTCCACCCGACCGGCATCGCCGGCGCCGGTGTACTGGTGACCGAAGGTTGCCGTGGTGAAGGTGGTTACCTGATCAACAAGCACGGCGAGCGTTTCATGGAGCGTTATGCTCCGAACGCCAAGGACCTTGCCGGTCGTGACGTGGTTGCCCGTTCGATGGTTAAAGAAATCATCGCTGGCAACGGTTGCGGTCCGAATGGCGACCACGTGATGCTCAAGCTCGACCACCTGGGCGAGGAAGTGCTGCACAGCCGCCTGCCAGGCATCTGCGAACTGTCCAAGACCTTCGCTCACGTCGACCCGGTCGTTGCGCCAGTTCCAGTAGTTCCAACCTGCCACTATATGATGGGTGGCGTTGCCACCAACATTCATGGCCAGGCGATCACCCAGAACGCCGAAGGTGTGGACGCAATCATCCCTGGCCTGTTCGCAGTGGGTGAAGTGGCTTGCGTATCGGTCCACGGTGCCAACCGTCTGGGCGGCAACTCGTTGCTCGACCTGGTGGTCTTCGGTCGCGCTGCCGGCCTGCACCTGGAAAAAGCGCTGTCCGACGGTATCGAATATGACGATGCCACCGACGCCAACATCGAAGCTGCCCTGGCGCGTCTGTCCGCTCTGAACGAGCGTACCGAAGGCGAAGACGTGGCGACCCTGCGTCGTGAGTTGCAAAACTGCATGCAGAACTACTTCGGTGTATTCCGTACCGGCGAATACATGCAGAAGGGTATTGCCCAGCTGGCGCAATTGCGTGAACGAATCGCCAACGTGAAGATCAACGATAAGTCGCAGGCGTTCAACACTGCCCGTATCGAAGCGCTGGAATTGCAGAACCTGCTGGAAGTGGCCGAAGCCACCGCCATCGCCGCAGAAGTGCGTAAAGAGTCCCGTGGCGCCCACGCCCGCGAAGACTTCGAAGACCGTGACGACGAAAACTGGCTGTGCCACACCTTGTACTTCCCGGGTGAAAAACGCGTCGCCAAGCGTGCCGTGAACTTCTCGCCGAAGACTGTTCCGACTTTCGAACCAAAAGTCCGGACTTATTAAGGGTGACCGCTATGTTGCAAGTCAGTGTTTATCGCTACAACCCTGATCAGGACGCTGCGCCGTTCATGCAGGACTTCCAGGTCGATACCGGTGGTAAAGACCTGATGGTGCTGGACGTGCTGGCCCTGATCAAAGAGCAGGACGAGGGTTTCTCCTATCGTCGCTCTTGCCGTGAGGGCGTTTGCGGCTCCGACGGCATGAACATCAACGGCAAGAACGGCCTGGCGTGCATCACGCCGCTGTCTGCCGTGGTCAAGGGCAACAAGCTGATCGTTCGTCCGCTGCCAGGTTTGCCGGTTATCCGTGACCTGGTCGTCGATATGAGCATCTTCTACAAGCAATACGAGAAGGTGAAGCCATTCCTGCAGAACGACACGCCGGCTCCGGCCATCGAGCGTCTGCAGACTCCTGAAGAGCGTGAGAAGCTCGACGGTCTGTACGAGTGCATCCTGTGCGCTTGCTGCTCGACCTCGTGCCCATCGTTCTGGTGGAATCCGGACAAGTTCCTGGGCCCGGCCGCCCTGCTGCAAGCGTACCGCTTCCTGGCAGACAGCCGTGACACCAAGACGTCCGAGCGTCTGGCTTCGCTGGATGACCCGTTCAGCGTATTCCGCTGCCGCGGGATCATGAACTGCGTCAACGTTTGTCCAAAAGGCCTGAACCCGACTAAGGCCATCGGTCACATTCGTAACATGCTGCTGCAAAGCGGCGTTTGATTCAGCTGCTGTACCCGTAGGACCGTTGTACCCGTAAAGGCCAGGGCGCGGGCTTCAACCCGCGTCATGGCTATAACCAGAACAGCCGCTCACAAAGCGGCAGTTCTTATTTTGAAGAAATGAGACAAGCAGGGGCATCCGGGCTGGTACCCGGACTATCAGCGTGATCCTAAGTGGCTTGTTTTAGTCGCTGCACTCGGACTTCTGCAAGTTTGCTCGGTGTTTTCGCCGGTGGTGTTCCCCTAATCGAGGGTGACCAAGCATGCAAGAAAGCGTGATGCAGCGCATGTGGAACAGTGCCCACCTTTCCGGTGGTAACGCTGCCTATGTGGAAGAGCTCTACGAGCTCTACCTGCACGACCCTAACGCTGTGCCAGAAGAATGGCGCACCTACTTTCAGAAGTTGCCGGCTGACGGTAACTCTGCCACTGATGTTTCGCACTCGACGATTCGCGATCATTTCGTGCTGCTGGCAAAGAACCAGCGCCGCGCTCAACCGGTGTCTGCCGGCAGCGTGAGCTCCGAGCACGAGAAGAAGCAAGTTGAAGTATTGCGACTGATCCAGGCCTACCGGATGCGTGGCCACCAGGCAGCCCAGCTTGACCCGCTGGGACTGTGGCAGCGTCCTGCACCTGCAGACCTGTCGATCACTCACTACGGCTTGACCAATGCCGACCTTGATACGACCTTCCGTGCCGGCGACCTGTTCATCGGCAAAGAGGAAGCGAGCCTACGCGAAATTCACGAAGCGTTGCAGCAGACATATTGCCGCACCATCGGCGCTGAATTTACGCATATCACCGATTCCGAGCAGCGCCAGTGGTTCCAGCAGCGTCTGGAAAGCGTTCGTGGCCGTCCGACGTACTCCGCCGACATCAAGAGCCACTTGCTCGAGCGCGTCACCGCCGGTGAAGGCCTGGAGAAATACCTGGGTACCAAATACCCGGGCACCAAGCGTTTCGGCCTGGAAGGCGGCGAGAGCCTGATTCCAATGCTCGATGAGCTGATCCAGCGTTCCGGTTCCTACGGCACCAAGGAAGTTGTCATCGGCATGGCCCACCGTGGCCGCCTGAACGTACTGGTCAACACCTTCGGCAAGAACCCGCGCGAGCTGTTCGACGAGTTCGAAGGCAAGAAGAAGGTCGAACTGGGTTCCGGTGACGTGAAGTACCACCAGGGCTTCTCGTCCAACGTAATGACCACAGGTGGCGAAGTCCACCTGGCCATGGCCTTCAACCCGTCCCACCTGGAAATCGTTTCCCCGGTGGTCGAGGGTTCGGTCCGTGCGCGCCAGGATCGTCGCAACGATCCGACCGGCGAGAAGGTACTGCCGATCTCCATCCACGGTGACGCGGCATTCGCCGGTCAAGGCGTGGTCATGGAAACCTTCCAGATGTCGCAGACCCGCGGTTTCAAGACCGGCGGTACCGTGCACATCGTAATCAACAACCAGGTCGGTTTCACCATCAGCAACCCGGAAGACTCGCGCTCTACCGAGTACGCAACCGACGTTGCGAAAATGATCCAGGCGCCGATTCTCCATGTGAATGGCGATGACCCGGAAGCCGTGCTGTTCGTGACCCAGTTGGCCATCGACTACCGCATGCAGTACAAGCGCGACGTGGTGATCGACCTGGTCTGCTACCGTCGTCGCGGCCACAACGAGGCCGACGAGCCAAGCGGCACCCAGCCCCTGATGTACCAGCAGATAGCCAAACAGCGCACCACCCGTGAGCTGTATGCCGAGCGCCTGACCCAGAGCGGTGTGCTGGATGCAGCGCGCGTCCAGGAAAAAGTCGATGAATATCGCAATGCCCTGGATAACGGCCTGCACGTTGTAAAAAGCCTGGTCAAAGAGCCGAACAAAGAGCTGTTCGTGGACTGGCGTCCTTACCTGGGCCACGCCTGGACCGCGCGTCACGACACCCGTTTCGACCTCAAGACCCTGCAGGAACTGTCCGCCAAGCTGCTGGAAATCCCGGACGGCTTCGTGGTTCAGCGCCAGGTCGCGAAAATCTACGAAGACCGGCAGAAGATGCAAGCCGGCGGCCTGCCGATCAACTGGGGTTATGCCGAAACCATGGCGTACGCGACCCTGGCGTTCGAAGGTCACCCGGTGCGCATCACCGGCCAGGACGTAGGCCGCGGCACTTTCTCGCACCGCCACGCGGCGCTGCACAACCAGAAAGACGCCAGCACCTACATCCCGCTGCAACACCTGTACAAAGGCCAGCCACGTTTCGACCTGTACGATTCGCTGCTGTCCGAAGAAGCCGTCCTGGCGTTCGAATATGGCTACTCCACCACCGAGCCGAATGCGCTGGTGATCTGGGAAGCCCAGTTCGGCGACTTCGCCAACGGTGCCCAGGTGGTTGTCGACCAGTTCATCACCAGTGGCGAACACAAGTGGGGCCGTCTCTGCGGTCTGACCATGCTGTTGCCGCACGGTTATGAAGGGCAGGGGCCGGAGCACTCTTCGGCACGTCTGGAGCGTTACCTGCAACTGTGTGCCGAGCACAACGTCCAGGTCTGCGTACCGACCACGCCGGCACAGATCTACCACCTGCTGCGTCGTCAGGTCATCCGTCCGCTGCGCAAGCCGCTGATCGTGCTGACACCCAAGTCGCTGCTGCGTCACAAACTGGCGATCTCCACGCTCGAGGATCTGGCCGAAGGCTCGTTCCAGACCGTTATTTCGGAAATCGACACCCTGGACGCGGCGAAGGTCACTCGCCTGGTCCTGTGCAGCGGCAAGGTCTACTACGACCTGCTGGAAAAACGTCGTGCCGAAGGCCGCGAAGACATCGCCATCGTGCGTATCGAGCAGCTTTACCCGTTCCCGGAAGAAGACCTGATGGAGGCCATCGCGCCTTACACCAACCTCACCCATGTGGTGTGGTGTCAGGAAGAACCGATGAACCAAGGCGCTTGGTACAGCAGCCAGCATCACCTGCGTCGCAGCATCGGCAACCATAACAAGGCCCTGGTCTTGGAGTATGCCGGCCGTGATGCTTCCGCTGCACCTGCGTGTGGTTATGCGTCGATGCACGCCGAGCAGCAGGAAAAACTGCTGCAAGATGCCTTCACTGTTTAACGCCTTCGCGCTGACTGAAACCGAATTTTAAGGACCCACAGATAATGGCTATCGAAATCAAAGCCCCGTCATTCCCGGAATCGGTTGCCGATGGCACCGTTGCCACCTGGCACAAGAAACCAGGCGAGGCCGTCAAGCGTGACGACCTGATCGTCGACATCGAGACCGACAAGGTCGTGCTGGAGGTATTGGCCGAAGCTGACGGCGTGCTGGGCGCAATCATTGCCGAGGAGGGCGCTACCGTTCTGTCGAACCAGGTCCTGGGCTCGATCGAAGAGGGCGGCGCTGCTGCTGCCGCTCCAGCCGCTGCTGCACCGGCTGCCGCCCAGGCCGCCGCGCCAGCCGCTGGTGGCGAAGACGATCCAGTCGCTGCCCCTGCTGCGCGCAAGCTGGCTGAAGAGAACGGCATCAACATCGCTTCCGTTGCCGGCACCGGCAAGGGTGGTCGCGTGACCAAGGAAGACGTGGTTGCAGCCGTTGCCGCCAAGAAAGCCGCTCCAGCCGCCGCGCCAGCCAAGCCTGCCGCACCTGCCGCTGCCGCTCCGGTGTTCGCTGCCGGTGACCGCGTTGAAAAACGCGTTCCGATGACCCGCGTTCGCGCTACCGTGGCCAAGCGTCTGGTAGAAGCCCAGTCGAACATGGCGATGCTGACCACCTTCAACGAAGTCGACATGACCGAAGTCATGGCCCTGCGTTCGAAGTACAAGGATCTGTTCGAGAAGTCCCACAATGGCGTACGCCTGGGCTTCATGTCGTTCTTCGTCAAGGCTGCCACCGAAGCGCTGAAACGCTTCCCGGCCGTCAACGCGTCGATCGACGGTTCCGACATCGTCTACCACGGCTACGCCGACATCGGTGTCGCTGTTTCCAGCGACCGTGGCCTGGTGGTTCCGGTACTGCGTAACGCCGAACTGATGAGCCTGGCCGAAATCGAAGGCGGCATCGCCACCTTCGGCAAGAAGGCCCGTGACGGCAAACTGTCCATCGAAGAGATGACCGGCGGTACGTTCACCATCACCAACGGTGGTACATTCGGTTCGATGATGTCGACCCCGATCGTCAACCCGCCGCAAGCGGCTATCCTGGGCATGCACAACATTCTGCAGCGTCCTATGGCGATCAATGGTCAAGTCGTGATTCGTCCGATGATGTACCTGGCACTGTCCTACGATCACCGCCTGATCGACGGTAAAGAAGCCGTGACGTTCCTGGTAACCATCAAGAACCTGCTTGAAGATCCGGCTCGTCTGCTGCTGGATATCTGATTTTCGCCGCGAGGGCCGGTCTGTTTTGACCGGCCTCTTGCTGAAACAACCGGTTTCGTCCCTCGACGGTCATCACAAGTGACCGTCCGGTTTGATTCGAAAAGGAATGACTCATGACTCAGAAATTCGACGTGGTAGTGATTGGTGCGGGCCCTGGCGGCTACGTAGCGGCCATCAAGGCTGCGCAACTGGGCCTTACCACTGCCTGCATCGAGAAATACACCGACAAGGAGGGCAAGCTGGCCCTCGGCGGTACTTGCCTGAACGTCGGCTGCATTCCTTCCAAGGCGCTGCTGGACAGCTCCTGGAAGTTCCACGAAGCCCAAGACGGCTTCGCGATCCACGGCATCAGCACGGGCGACGTGAAGATGGACGTGCCGGCGATGGTCGGTCGCAAGGCCAACATCGTCAAGAACCTGACCAGCGGTGTTGCCACCCTGTTCAAGGCCAACGGCGTGACTTCGATCCAGGGCCACGGCAAGCTGCTGATGGGCAAGAAAGTCGAAGTGACCAAGCCAGACGGCTCGGTTGAAGTGATCGAAGCCGAGAACGTCATCCTGGCGCCAGGCTCGCGTCCGATCGACATTCCACCGGCTCCGGTCGACCAGAACGTGATCGTCGATTCCACCGGTGCCCTGGAATTCCAGACCGTGCCAAAACGCCTGGGCGTGATCGGCGCTGGCGTGATCGGCCTCGAGCTGGGTTCGGTATGGTCGCGCCTGGGTGCGCAAGTGACCGTACTGGAAGCCCTCGATACCTTCCTGATGGCCGCTGACGCAGCGGTTTCCAAGGAAGCGCTGAAAACCCTGACCAAACAGGGCCTGGACATCAAGCTGGGCGCTCGCGTGACCGGTTCGAAGGTCAACGGCGAAGAAGTCGTGGTGACCTACACCGACACCAACGGCGAACAGACCATCACCTTCGACAAGCTGATCGTCGCGGTCGGCCGTCGTCCTGTGACCACTGACCTGCTGGCTGCCGATAGCGGCGTGGAAATCGACGAGCGCGGCTTCATTGCCGTTGACGACCAGTGCGCAACCGCGGTACCGGGCGTCTTCGCCATCGGTGACGTGGTTCGCGGCATGATGCTGGCACACAAGGCATCCGAAGAAGGCATCATGGTTGTCGAGCGCATCAAGGGCCACAAAGCCCAGATGAACTACGACCTGATCCCTTCGGTTATCTACACCCACCCGGAAATCGCATGGGTTGGCAAGACCGAGCAGGCCTTGAAAGCCGAAGGCGTTGAAGTTAACGTCGGCACCTTCCCGTTCGCAGCCAGTGGCCGTGCCATGGCAGCCAACGATACCGGTGGTTTCGTGAAAGTCATCGCCGATGCCAAGACGGATCGCGTATTGGGCGTTCACGTCATTGGCCCAAGCGCTGCCGAGCTGGTACAGCAAGGCGCGATCGGCATGGAATTCGGCACCAGCGCTGAAGATCTGGGCATGATGGTCTTCTCCCATCCGACCCTGTCCGAAGCCTTGCACGAAGCGGCCCTGGCCGTAAATGGCGGCGCCATCCACGTGGCCAACCGCAAGAAGCGTTAATAGACAATAAGAAACCACGGCGGTTTGGCCCGTCGTGAGCCTTGCGAGCAAGACTCACCGCGGAATATCCGCTGGACGCAGCCTTGCGTAGCCGAACCGGTTAACCGGAACGCTACGCAAGCAGCAGTCACAGGTGGTGCGGCACCAGAACGGTGCAGCACCGAATGCGCAGTACCTAACGAAGACGGTAATAAGCATGAATCTTCACGAGTATCAGGGTAAGCAGCTGTTCGCTGAGTACGGCCTGCCAGTATCCACCGGTTACGCGGTAGACACCCCGGAAGCGGCAGCAGAAGCTTGCGACAAAATCGGCGGCAGCGAATGGGTTGTCAAAGCCCAGGTTCACGCCGGTGGTCGCGGTAAAGCGGGCGGCGTCAAGCTGGTTCGCAGCAAAGAAGACGCCAAAGCCTTCGCACAGCAGTGGCTGGGCAAGCGTCTGGTGACTTACCAGACTGACGCCAACGGTCAGCCAGTCACCAAGATCCTGGTTGAATCGTGCACTGATATCGCTAAAGAGCTGTACCTGGGCGCTGTCGTTGACCGTTCGAGCCGCCGCATCGTGTTCATGGCTTCCACCGAAGGTGGCGTGGACATCGAGAAAATCGCTCACGATACCCCTGAGAAAATCCTCAAGGCCACCATCGATCCACTGGTTGGCGCACAGCCATTCCAGGGTCGCGAGCTGGCATTCCAGCTGGGCCTGGAAGGCAAGCAGGTCACTCAATTCGCCAAGATCTTCGTAGGTCTGGCCAAGCTGTTCCAGGACCACGACCTGGCACTGCTGGAAGTGAACCCGCTGGTGATCAAGGCCGACGGCGACCTGCACTGCCTCGATGCCAAGATCAACATCGATGCCAACGCCATGTACCGTCAGCCTAAGCTGAAGACTTTCCACGATCCGTCGCAAGACGATCCGCGCGAAGCGCACGCTGCCAAGTTCGAACTGAACTACGTAGCCCTGGAAGGTAACATCGGCTGCATGGTCAACGGTGCCGGCCTGGCCATGGGTACCATGGACATCGTCAACCTGCATGGCGGCAAGCCAGCCAACTTCCTCGACGTGGGCGGTGGTGCTACCAAGGAACGCGTAACCGAAGCGTTCAAGATCATCCTGTCCGACACCAACGTCGCTGCAGTACTGGTCAACATCTTCGGCGGCATCGTTCGCTGCGACATGATTGCCGAAGGCATCATCGGCGCCGTGAAAGAAGTTGGCGTGAAAATCCCGGTTGTTGTTCGCCTTGAAGGCAACAACGCTGAGCTGGGCGCTAAAGTACTGGCAGAAAGCGGTTTGAACATCATCGCTGCTACCAGCCTGACCGACGCTGCTCAACAAGTTGTCAAAGCTGCGGAGGGCAAATAATGAGCGTCCTGATCAATAAAGACACCAAGGTTATCTGCCAGGGTATTACCGGTTCGCAAGGTAGTTTCCACACCCAGCAAGCCATCGAATACGGCACCAAGATGGTTGGCGGCGTAACACCGGGCAAGGGCGGCACCGAGCACCTGGGCCTGCCAGTGTTCAACACCGTGAAAGACGCTGTAGCTGCCACTGGCGCCACCGCCAGCGTGATCTACGTTCCAGCTCCTTTCTGCAAGGACTCCATCCTTGAAGCAGCGTTCGGCGGCATCAAGCTGATCGTCTGCATCACCGAAGGCATCCCGACCATCGACATGCTGGAAGCCAAGGTCAAGTGCGACGAGCTGGGTATCACCCTGATCGGCCCTAACTGCCCAGGCGTGATCACTCCAGGCGAATGCAAGATCGGCATCATGCCAGGTCACATTCACTTGCCAGGCAAGGTCGGTATCGTTTCCCGTTCCGGCACCCTGACCTACGAAGCTGTGAAGCAGACCACTGACGCCGGTTTCGGTCAGTCGACTTGCGTCGGCATCGGCGGTGACCCGATCCCAGGCTCGAACTTCATCGACATCCTGAAGCTGTTCCAGGAAGACCCGAAGACCGAAGCTATCGTCATGATCGGTGAGATCGGCGGTTCGGCTGAAGAAGAAGCGGCTGCCTACATCAAGGCCAACGTGACCAAGCCGGTTGTTTCCTACATCGCTGGTGTGACTGCTCCTCCGGGCAAGCGCATGGGCCATGCTGGCGCAATCATCTCTGGCGGCAAAGGCACTGCAGACGAGAAATTCGCTGCACTGCAAGACGCAGGCGTGAAAACCGTGCGTTCGCTGGCAGACATCGGCAAGGCCCTGGCCGAGCTGACTGGCTGGGAAATGAAGAAGTAAGCTTCGGCTGACCTTTTCGTTCCAGCAACAAAGGCCACCTTCGGGTGGCCTTTGTCGTTTCTGGCTTCATGGCGCCAGTTAGGGCCTTATCGCGAGCAAGCTCGCTCCCACAGGGGAAGGGGGCTGTCTCGAATATTACAGTCAACACAAAACAACTGTGGGAGCGAGCTTGCTCGCGATGACGGAATGACAGTCGCCAACCATTTACATGCAAAAACGCGACACGCGAACGTCGCGCATCGGATAGTTCGCCCCTTAACAGTGCGTTCTCTCGCTAAATTCGTTAGGCTAGCAGCCATTTTTGCGACCGCTGCCCACAAGGAAGCGCCGCGCTAAACGGGTCGGTCCCATACGGATCGGCAGCATTTCCCTCACCCATAAGGGAAATCCCTCTCTAAATTCCGATTCAGTAGTGTGGTTTCCTTAATGAAAGTGTTGAAAGGCCAGGACATCCTGGCGCTTGGTTTCATGACATTTGCCCTGTTCGTCGGGGCCGGCAACATCATCTTCCCGCCTATCGTCGGTTTGCAGTCCGGACCTCATGTCTGGATGGCGGCGCTGGGCTTCTTGATCACGGCGGTCGGGCTGCCGGTCATCACGGTCGTTGCACTGGCCAAGGTGGGCGGTGCGATGGATGCCTTGAGCAGCCCCATCGGCAAGCTCGCCGGTGGTGTACTGGCGGCAGTGTGCTACCTGGCCGTCGGTCCATTGTTCGCCACGCCGCGTACCGCCACCGTTTCGTTCGAAGTCGGCCTGGCGCCGTTGACCGGTGAAAGCCCGCTGGCGCTGTTTCTCTATAGCGCAGTGTATTTCCTGCTGGTGTTTTTCATTTCGCTCTATCCGGGCCGTCTGCTGGACACCGTCGGGCGCTTCCTCGCGCCACTGAAGATCATCGCCCTGGCCGTGCTCGGCATCGCGGCGTTTGCCTTGCCCGCGGGGGATATCGGCGTGGCGACCCCCGAGTACATCGCGGCACCGTTCTCCCAAGGGTTCATCAATGGCTACCTGACCATGGATACCCTGGGCGCCTTGGTGTTCGGCATTGTCATCGTCAACGCGATCCGTTCCCGGGGCGTCGAGTCACCGGCCTTGATCACCCGCTATGCGATCATCGCCGGGCTGATCGCCGGGGTGGGCCTGGCGCTGGTCTACGTCAGCCTGTTCCGCCTGGGTTCGGGCAGCCATGAAGTGGCCGTGGGCGCAACCAACGGCGCCGCTGTGCTGCATGCCTACGTGCAACACACCTTCGGTAGCCTGGGCAGCGGTTTCCTTGCAGTGTTGATCTCCCTGGCGTGCCTGGTGACCGCGGTCGGCCTGACCTGCGCCTGCGCCGAGTACTTCAGCCGCGTCCTGCCGCTTTCCTACAAGACCTTGGTCGTGATCCTGGCGGCTTTTTCGCTGCTGGTGTCCAACCTGGGCCTGACCAAGCTGATCGCGTTCTCGATTCCGGTCCTCACCGCGATCTATCCGCCGTGCATCGCCCTGGTGGCCCTGAGCTTCTGCAAGGACTTCTGGCACGAGCAGGGGCGTATCGTTGGCCCGGTGATGCTGGTGTCGTTCCTGTTTGGCCTGATCGATGCGCTCAAGGGCGCCGGCCTGGCGGACTGGATGCCGGCGCAACTGGCTCACCTGCCGCTGAGCGAGCAAGGCCTGGCCTGGCTGGTGCCTTCGGTGATGACCCTGGTGGTCGCGGTGGTGTGCGATCGCCTGCTGGGCAAGCGCAGCGAAGCGTTGGCTTAAGCGACAACAGGCAGATCCATCGGCAAGAACTGAAATGCCCCGTATCAATCGATACGGGGCATTTTTTTTGAGTGCAGTGTCTTTTTCCGTGGACTGTGGGAGCGAGCCTGCTCGCGATAGCGTTGGAACTGCCGACATCGAAGTGAAAGTTATACCGCTATCGCGAGCAGGCTCGCTCCCACAGGGTTCGCTGATACTATTGCCACAGATTTTGTTTCGTCACAGGAAATCGAATGTCATTCATCCAAGCCAACCTGATCCATCTGCTTGCCGCCGCCTGGTTCATCATCTGCTGGGCGGGCTACACCCGTTATGCCTCTTGGAGGGCGCGCGACACGGCGTGCCTGGCCAGCGTGATGCACCTGTACCGCGAAGACTGGATGCGCCGCATGTTGCTGCGTGAGAACCGTATCGCCGATGCCAGCGTGATCGGCAACCTGGAGCGCAATGCATCCTTCTTCGCCTCCAGCACGCTGATCATCCTGGCCGGTATCCTGACGGTACTCGGGGCATCTGATCGGGCGGTGTCGTTGCTTGCGGACATACCGATGGTGCAGCAGGCTTCCCAGGGCATGGCGGAGGTCAAGTTGCTGTGCCTGGCACTGGTGTTCGTATATGCGTTCTTCACGTTCAGCTGGTGCATGCGCCAATACAACTTTGCGGCAGTGCTGATTGGCTCGGCGCCGATGATCGGCGAGCGCCATGTGTCGGAGCAGGAGCGCAAGGCCTTTGCGCTGAGGGCGGCGCGAGTGATCTCCATGGCCGCCAACCAGTTCAACTTCGGCCTGCGTGCCTATTATTTCGGCATGACCATGTTGGCGTGGTTCGTCAGTCCCTGGTTATTCATGTTGATGAGTGCTGGTGTGGTGTTCGTGCTGTATCAGCGCGAGTTTCACTCCGATGTGCTGGACGTGATGGTCTATACCCCCACCGAAGCGCCAGTGTCCGAGGTGGGCAAGGAAGCGGCCTGACAGGCGTTGCCGCCAAATCGCAGGCAAAAGAAAACCCGCACCAGGCGGGTTTTCTCTTGCTGCTAAAACCGTATCAGTTGGTTTTAGGCGCGGTAGCAGGTGCTTCCTGCGCGGCGGCGTCTTTCGATTCAGACTGAGCTTTGGCGGCTTCGGCGTTTTCTTTCGCCGCCTCGTTCACTTTATCCTGTGCTTTGTTCATGTCTTGCTGAGCTTGCTCAGCGTGTTGGTTGGCATCTTGAGCTTTGTCCTCGGATTTTTTATCGCAGGCAGCGAGGCCGAGGGAAGCGGCCAACATCAAGGCAATAGCAAAAGTCTTACGCATGGGGTGTTTCTCCTTATGGAAATAACTACTGGCCTTTTGAACGCCACCCCTTGAATTAAGTTCCTGTTGTGTAACAGATATATAACTTTGCACTGCGATGGAACTTTGTGGATTGCGCCTGTTGTCAGGTCTCGTCACTCACTGGAGCGTTGATCGAATGGCCGAAGACCCCGTTTTTGAGCGTGCGACACGTTTTCTATCCGCACTCAGGCATTGCCAGGTGCTGGGCTTGAAGTTGCACAGTGCCAGTCGTGACGGGCTGACGGTCATCTTGCCGTTCAGCCCGAAAATCGTCGGCAATCCGCTGACGGGCATCATCCACGGCGGGGCCTTGACCTCATTGATGGACACCGCGTGCGGCATGTCGACCTTATGTGTGCTGCCGCAATTCGAAGTCTGTCCCACCCTCGATCTGCGCATCGACTACATGCACGCCGCCGAGCCCCATAAGGATGTCTACGGCTTCGCGCAATGCTACCGAGTCACCCCGGACGTGATCTTCACCCGGGGTTTCGCCTACCAGGACGATCCCGAACAACCCATCGCCCACGTGGTGGGTACCTTCATGCGCCTGGGCCAGCATGCCAGGGGAATAGGGAAGGGCGGCCCGATGACCGCTGTGGGCCAGCCATGACCGATATCACTCAGGAACAACTGTGCCGCGCCTGCGAGCAGGGCGACTACGCGCTGCTGCTCGCTTCGATCCCCTATGCCCAACTCATCGGCGTCGAATGCACGCGCCAGGGCGACGACTTGTTGTTTCGCCTGCCGGCCAACAAAGACAACATTGGTAACCCTTTACTGCCGGCCATCCATGGTGGGGTCATCGCCGGTTTCATGGAACTGGCCGCTGCCGTGCATCTGTTGATCGCCACCGGCACGCCAGGCATACCGAAAATCATCGATTTTTCCCTGGATTACCTGCGCACCGGGCAGTTTCGCGACACCTATGCCAAATGCCAGGTCTGGCGCCAGGGCCGGCGGGTCGCCAACGTCGCGATCACCGCCTGGCAAGACGTCGAGGCCGAACCCATCGCCACTGCCCGGGCGCATTTCAAGATCCAGGAGCCGTCAAAACCGGATCGCCCTTGAAATCATCAGCGTTGCCCCCACCTTGAGGACATCCCGCCGCCAATCTCAGCGAGGCGGACACCACCATCCACTTGGAGTTTGATGACCATGAGCGTGGAAACTCAAAAGGAAACCCTGGGCTTCCAGACCGAGGTGAAGCAACTGCTGCACCTGATGATTCACTCGCTGTATTCCAATAAGGAAATTTTCCTTCGCGAGTTGATTTCGAACGCCTCTGACGCTGTCGACAAATTACGTTTCGAAGCCCTTTCCAAGCCTGAATTGCTGGAAGGCGGCGCTGAGCTGAAAATCCGTGTGAGCTTCGACAAGGACGCGAAAACCGTCACCCTCGAAGACAACGGCATCGGCATGAGCCGCGAAGAGGTGATCACGCACCTGGGCACTATCGCCAAGTCTGGCACTGCCGATTTCATGAAGAACCTGTCCGGCGACCAGAAGAAAGATTCCCACCTGATCGGCCAGTTTGGCGTCGGTTTCTATTCCGCGTTCATCGTTGCCGACCAGGTCGAAGTGTTCAGTCGCCGTGCCGGCCTCGCTGCGAGCGAAGGCGTGCACTGGTCGTCCAAGGGCGAGGGCGAGTTTGAAGTCGCCACCATCGACAAGGCTGATCGCGGTACCCGCATCGTGCTGCACCTCAAGTCCGGTGAAGACGAGTTCGCCGATGGCTGGCGCTTGCGCAACATCATCAAGAAGTACTCCGACCACATCGCGCTGCCGATCGAGCTGCCGAAGGAAGTCACCGCTGCCGAAGGCGAAGAAAAGCCTGAAGTGGAATGGGAAACCGTCAACCGCGCCAGTGCCTTGTGGACCCGTCCGCGCACCGAGGTGAAAGACGAGGAATACCAGGAGTTCTACAAGCACATCGCCCACGACTTCGAGAACCCGCTGAGCTGGAGCCATAACAAGGTCGAAGGCAAGCTGGAGTACAACTCGCTGCTGTACGTGCCGGCCCGTGCACCGTTCGACCTGTACCAGCGCGAAGCGCCACGCGGCCTGAAGCTGTACGTGCAGCGCGTGTTCGTGATGGACCAGGCCGAATCGTTCCTGCCGCTGTACCTGCGCTTCATCAAGGGTGTGGTGGACTCCAACGATTTGTCGCTGAACGTTTCGCGGGAAATCCTGCAGAAAGATCCGATCATCGATTCCATGAAGTCGGCACTGACCAAGCGCGTGCTGGACATGCTGGAAAAACTGGCGAAGAACGAGCCCGAGCAGTACAAGAGCTTCTGGAAAAACTTCGGCCAGGTGATGAAAGAAGGTCCGGCCGAGGACTTCGCCAACAAAGAGAAGATCGCCGGCCTGCTGCGCTTTGCGTCGACCCAAGGTGATGATGGCGAGCAGATCGTTGGCCTGGCCGATTACCTGGCTCGCGCCAAGGAAGGTCAGGACAAGATCTACTACCTGACCGGTGAAACTTATGCACAGGTCAAGAACAGCCCGCACCTGGAAGTCTTCCGCAAGAAAGGCATCGAAGTGCTGCTGCTGACCGACCGCATCGACGAGTGGCTGATGAGCTACCTCAACGAGTTCGACGGCAAGAGCTTTGTCGACGTGGCCCGTGGTGACCTGGACCTCGGCAACCTGGATTCGGAAGAAGACAAGAAAGCCGCCGAAGAAGTCGCCAAGAGCAAGGAAGGCCTGGTCGAGCGGATCAAGACGGCCCTGGGCGATGCTGTCAGCGAAGTGCGTGTCTCGCACCGCCTGACCGATTCCCCGGCGATCCTGGCCATCGGTGAGCAGGACCTGGGCCTGCAAATGCGCCAGATCCTCGAAGCCAGCGGCCAGAAAGTCCCGGACTCCAAGCCGATCTTCGAATTCAACCCGGCGCACCCGCTGGTGGAAAAACTCGACAACGAGCAGAGCGAAGAGCGTTTCGGCGATCTGTCGCACATCCTGTTCGACCAAGCGGCCCTGGCGGCTGGCGACAGCCTGAAGGACCCGGCGGCGTATGTGCGTCGCCTGAACAAGCTGCTGGTTGAACTGTCAGCTTAAACAAGTGCAGGAAAAACCCGCTTCGGCGGGTTTTTTCATTTCTGGTGTTCAGTCAAAAAGGAGTCCGACATGAGTCAGGTTACGGTTCGTTCGCTGGTCTATCAGATCGAAGGTCAAACCTATGAAGGCCGCCTGGCCTTCGACGTCAGCCAACAGGGCTCGCGCCCGGGGTTGCTGATGGCGCCGAATTGGATGGGCGTAGGGGCGGGGGCCGAGGACATCGCCAGATCGGTGGCGGCCAACGGTTATGTGGTGTTGATCGCCGACCTCTACGGGCAGACGGTCCGCCCGAGCAATGCTGATGAGGCGGGGGCGGCGATGATGCCCCTCAAGAACGACCGGGCGTTGTTGCGCAAGCGCATGCAGGCGGCGCTCGAGCAACTGCAGAGCCAGGGCGAAGCGCAGGTCGACGCTTCCAGGCTGGCCACGTTCGGCTTTTGCTTCGGGGGTTGCTGCGCCCTGGAACTGGCCCGCAGCGGCGCACCGCTGAAGGCGGCGATTTCCTTCCACGGCACCCTGGATACACCGACCCCGGCCGATGCGCAGAACATCAAGGGCGCGGTGTTGGTCATGCATGGCGCCTCGGACCCGCTGGTGCCGAAAGAGCAGCTACCGGCCTTCGAAGATGAAATGAACGCCGCCGGGGTGGATTGGCAACTGCTGAGCTACGGCGGTGCAGTGCATTCGTTCACCGACCCGCAGGCCAATGTGCCGGGCAAGATGATGTACGACGCCAAGGTCGCCGGGCGGGCGTTCCGGTCGATGCATAACTTGTTGGATGAAGTGTTCAGGGGCTGAGATTGGGGCGTTTGATACAAAACCATCGCGAGCAAGCTCGCTCCCACATTTGACCGGGGGGGGCGCAGCACTTGCGAACGACACCGATCCAGTGTGGGAGCGAGCTTGCTCGCGATGACTGCCTGACAGGCAACCTTGAATCTAGGGCAACTCGATCCGCTCACTTTCCCCCGGCACCGTCGGCCAGTCCCCAGCCGCCCAGCGCCGGCGGGCTTCATCGATCCGGGCCGGGTCGCTGGAAACGAAGTTCCAGTTGATCCGTCGCGGCCCGTCCAGGGGCGCACCGCCGAATAGCACGGCGTGGCAGTCACTGTCGGCAAACAGCGTCATTTCTTCCCCTGTCGGCAAGATCACCAGGGAAAGGGCTTCTACCGGCTCGCCATCCAATAAGGCCTCGCCGCTCAGCACATACAGGGCTCGCTCTGCATGCTCGTTGGGAATCAACAAGGTCGTCGCGGTCTGCAGGTTCAATTCGGCATACAGCGTCGGCGACAGCACTGGCACTGGCGATTCCAGGCAAAAGCCTGACCCGGCGATCATCCGGATGCTGACCCCCAGGTTCTCGCTGACCGGCAGGCTCTGTGCCGGGTGATGGCTGTAGTGCCCGGGGCCTTGTTCATGGACCTTGGGCGAGGCCAGCCAGACTTGCAATCCGTGCATGACGAACGTGCTGCCCAGCAATGACTCGGGGGTGCGCTCGACGTGGGCGATGGCGCTGCCGGCGGTCATCCAACTGACATCCCCGGCGTCCACCACCTGGTCGGAACCCAGGCTGTCCTTGTGCTGGAGTTTTCCTTCGAACAGGTAGGTGAGGGTGGACAGGCCGATATGCGGATGCTGGCGGATATTCATGCCTCTCCCGGCCGGGTAGGTGGTTTGCAGCATGTGATCGAAGAACACGAAAGGCCCGACGCTGCGGCATTTGGCGGACGGCAGCGGGCGAAGAATCGGCTGGCCTTCGACATCTTCGGCGCGGGGGCGAACGGTCAGGGGAGTGCTCATGTTGTCTTCCAGGTTGAACAACGGTTGCACGAAGCATAACCCGTCGCCGGCAGACGCGGCAGATACCCCTTGAACCCCGGCGGGACGGTTGGGGTCTACGCTGTTCAAGGCTTCTGGAGACTGCCCGTGCCCCTGACCCGTTTGATCTGCGCCTGGCTACTGGTCGTTTCCAGCAACGGCGCCGTGGCTCGCGAGTATGCCTACAGCGATGCACACCTGCATTACGTCGATTTCTTCCAGGAAACCGCCGGCATGCCCAAGTTGCTCCAGGCGATGGCGGACAATCGCATTGAGCATGTGATGATTTCCGGTGTGCCGGTGGCCAAGAAATGGCATGAGGACGAGCCCAAGCGTCCGCGCTATTACGCCGGTGACGATGCGGATGCCTACTGGTACAGCGCCACCGACGTGATTGTCGCCGCGGCGGTGAGCAAGCTGACCGATGAGCAGCGCCGGCACTTTCATCCATTCCTGTCGGGCTTCAATCCCAACGACAAGAACTCCGCCGCCCATATCCAGCGCATGCTCGATCTCTACCCGGGTTTGTGGCAAGGCATCGGCGAGGTCTTCACCCGCCATGACGATCTGACGGCGCTGACCTCGGGCGACACCCCACGGGCCAACAACGAAGCCATGACGCGGATCTATCACCTGGCGGCCGAGAACGACCTGCCGGTGATGCTGCATTCCAACATCACTTCCAAGCGTGAGAAAAATCCGCTGTACCTGGCAGAAATCGAGGAGCCGTTGCGCAATCATCCGCACACGCGCTTCATCTGGGCCCATGCCGGTACCAGCATGGAAATCCATCGCCACCAGACCCGCTTGGATTTTCTGTTGCCGACCCTGATCCGCATGCTCGAGGCCTATCCCAATCTGTACATAGACCTGTCCTGGAGCGTGCTCACGCCGTACTTGCTGGACGAGGCGGGCAAACCCCGGGATGAGTGGGTAACGCTGGTGGAGCGCTTTCCCGAGCGCTTCATGGTGGGCTCGGATGTCGTCGGGCGGTTCAACAAGTTGGGCAAGGAGCTGCGCAGCTTCGGTCCGTTTCTCGATGCCTTGCCCGAAGACGTGGCGCGGAAGGTGGCGCGGGATAACTTTCTGGCGGTGTTGTGTGGGAGCAAGGCTTGCCCGCGATGAAGACGACGCCGGTTCTCGGGGAAACGAGGTGCCTGCATCGCGAGCAAGCTTTGCTCCCACAGAGCAACATCGCTTTGTCATCAGCCTGTCACTCCCGCGTCATACCCTCGCGCTCATCTCAATCAAGGAGCGCACTATGCATCTCACCCGTTCAAGCGCACTGGTCGCGCTGTTGTTGACCTGCGGCCTGGCACAGGCCGAAGTCCGTGTCGAAGGCCCGGTGGAGTACGGTGTTTTCGAAGGGCCGCAAGCCGAGCTGCAATCGGGAGAGCGGGTCCTGCGGCGCGGCAACGAGCAGATCCGCCAGACCGAGAGCGTGCCGGCGAAGCTGGGTACCAAGTTCGGCATGCGCTACCAGTTGGCCGGCAAGGTCGCGGATGACCAGCCGTTGACCCTGTTGTACTTCACCCCCGGCATCCGCACCCCCGATGGCGTGCGCCACGACAAGTTCGAGGTCATCCAGAAACTGGTGCCCGGCGCGCCCCAGGATGTCATGGCCTATGAATTCACCGAAAGCCACGAAGTGGTGCCGGGGGAGTGGCGGTTCATGGTGTTCCAGGGTGATCGGCTGCTGACGCAGCAGCGGTTTGTCGTGCGCTGATTGAGGGAACACGTGGGAGCGAGTTCGCTCCCACAATGAACTCAGGCATATTCGCCAGGCAAAAAAAACGCCCCGAACCAGTCGGGGCGTTTTTGTGTGTGGCGTAGCGGCGGGGCTTACTTGCCCTGCCAGCGCTTCAGTACCAGGGTGGCGTTGGTGCCGCCGAAGCCGAAGCTGTTGCTCATCACGGTATTGATGGTGGCGTTTTCGCGAGTCTTGGTCAGGATTGGCAGATCGGCTACTTCTGGGTCCAGCTCGTCGATGTTGGCCGAACCGGCCATGAAGTTGCCTTCCATCATCAGCATGCAGTAGATCGCTTCGTGAACGCCGGCGGCGCCCAGGGAGTGACCCGACAGGCTCTTGGTGGAGCTGATGGCCGGGGCATTGCCGCCGAACACTTCGCGCACACCTTTCATTTCCGCGACGTCGCCGACCGGGGTCGAGGTGCCGTGGGTGTTCAGGTAGTCGATCGGTGCGTCAACGGTGGACATGGCCATCTGCATGCAACGGATGGCGCCTTCGCCACTTGGGGCGACCATGTCGTAGCCGTCGGAAGTGGCGCCGTAGCCGACGATTTCCGCGTAGATCTTGGCGCCACGGGCCAGGGCGTGTTCCAGCTCCTCGACCACCACCATGCCACCGCCGCCGGCGATGACGAAACCGTCACGGTCGGCATCGTAGGCACGGGAAGCTTTTTCCGGCGTGTCGTTGCGCTTGCTGGACAGGGCGCCCATGGCGTCGAACAGGAACGATTGGCTCCAATGTTCCTCTTCACCGCCGCCAGCGAACACGACGTCCTGCTTGCCCATCTGGATCTGTTCCATGGCGTTGCCAATGCAGTGGGCACTGGTGGCGCAGGCAGAGGCGATGGAGTAGTTCAGGCCCTTGATCTTGAACGGCGTGGCCAGGCAGGCGGAAACCGTGCTGCTCATGGTCCGAGTGACGCGGTATGGGCCAACGCGCTTGACGCCTTTCTCGCGCAGGATGTCCAGCGCTTCCATCTGATTCAAGGTGGAGGCGCCACCGGAACCGGCGATCAGGCCGGTGCGCGGGTTGGAAACCTGCTCTTCGGTCAGCCCGGAGTCAGCGATGGCGTCCTTCATGGCCAGGTAGGCGTAAGCCGCCGCGTGGCCGACGAAACGGTAGATCTTGCGATCGATCAGCTCTTCGAGGGGAAGGTCAATGGAGCCGGAAACCTGGCTACGCAGACCCATTTCGGCATATTCCGGGTTGAACCGGATGCCAGGGCGACTTGCACGCAGGTTAGCGGAGACGGTCTCTTTGTCATTGCCCAGGCACGAAACGATGCCCAGACCAGTGATAACGACGCGGCGCATGCGGATAACCCTTAGAAGTTGTCAGTGGAGGTGAAAACGCCGACCCGAAGGCCTTCGGCGGTGTAGATCTCGCGACCATCCACGGCAACCGAACCATCGGCAATGGCCATGTTCAGCTTGCCCTTGAGGACGCGTTTGATATGAATGTTATAGGTGATTTTCTTGGCGGTCGGGAGGACCTGACCAAAGAACTTCACTTCGCCCGAACCCAGGGCGCGACCGCGACCCGGCAGGCCTTGCCAGCCGAGGAAGAAACCGACCAGTTGCCACATGGCGTCCAGGCCCAGGCAGCCCGGCATCACCGGATCACCTTCGAAATGGCAGGCGAAGAACCACAGGTCCGGAGTGATATCCAGCTCGGCGACCAATTCACCTTTGCCGTACTTGCCACCCTCTTCGCTGATATGGGTGATGCGATCCACCATCAGCATGTTCGGGGCGGGCAGTTGCGCGTTACCTGGGCCGAACAGCTCACCGCGACTGCAGCGCAGCAGATCTTCCCGGGTAAAGGCGTTTTGTTTGGTCATGCGAGCTCCTCAATAGTCCCATGCGGCAGGGTGGGGCAAATCTTCCCGGCCGATCGAAGCGTTCATGCCTCGAGTCGACAGCCTACTCATAGACTATTGCGTTGTAGTGAAAGTCACAGCACACGGGAAATGAATGTACACCTGTGCACTGAAATTTTTATTCAAGCCCCAATCGAGGCTTGTTCGGGTGCCTAAGACTGCCGCACTTTCGCCTTTCACGCCAGTCACAGATGGTCCAGTGACCTGTTCTAGTTCACCCAGCGCTGCAGAATCTGCTGCAGGTCGTTCCTTTTGAACGGCTTGGCCAGGTAATCGTTCATGCCCGCCGCGAGGCAGGCTTCGCGGTCACCCTGCAAGGCGTTGGCCGTCAGGGCGATGATCGGCACCTCGCCGCAGCCTGGCAACTGACGGATCTGCCGCGTGGCTTCGTAGCCATCGATGATGGGCAATCGGCAATCCATGAGGATCGCTTCGAAAATCAGGCTTTCGGCGCTGCGTACAGCTTGGGCGCCATCGGTGGCGATGCTGACGGTGAAGCCGAGGCTGCGCAGCATGGCTTCGACCACCGTCTGGTTGACCGGATTGTCTTCCACCAGCAACACGTTGCGGCCTTCGCCATCGCCGCTGCCAACCGGCAGGCGCGGCGCCAGGATCGGTGGTGTCTGGCGCGACAGGGCCAGCGGGATTTCGAGGGTGAACACCGAGCCCTGGCCTTCTTCGCTCTGGGCCCGCAGCGTCCCGCCCATGCGCTCGGCCAGGGTACGGGCGATCGGTAGGCCCAGGCCGGTGCCGCCGTAGCGCCGGGAGATCGAATTGTCGGCCTGCTGGAAGGCGTCGAACATGCGCTCCAGGCTCTCTGCCGGGATACCGATGCCACTGTCGCGCACTGTGCAGGTGAACCACAGCAGTTCGTGGTCCAGGGCCTGCCACTGGCATTGCACGGTGACACGGCCTTGCTCGGTGAATTTCAGTGCATTGCCGATCAGGTTGACCAGGATCTGCCGTATCCGCGTCGGATCGCCCTGGACCTGCAAGGCCTGCATGTCGTCCGGGACCAGCAGGTCCAGGCCCAGCTTGCGCTGCGCGGCGCTGTGCTGGAACGACTGCGCGCAACTGCTCACCAGCTCTGCCAGGTTGAACGGGATGTGCTCCAGCTCCAGGGCCGAGCGTTCGATGCGCGAGAAATCGAGGATATCGTTGATCACCTTCAGCAGGTGTTCGGTGGATTCCGAGGCCAACGCCGTGTACTCGTGCTGCTCGTCGGTCATGCGGGTGGTTTCCAACAACTGCAGCATGCCCAGTACGCCGTTCATGGGCGTGCGCAGTTCATGGCTCATCATCGCCAGGAATTCGGACTTGGCGCTGTTGGCTTTTTCCGCTTCTTCGCGGGTCTTGATCAACTGTGCCATGGCCTGGTGCTGTTCGCGGCTGGCTTGCCCCAAACCATCGGCCAGGTTGTTGATGTGCCGCGACAAGGCCCCCAGTTCGGCGTCGTCGACGATGGGCAGCGGGGTGCTGTAGTCGCCTTGCTGGATGGCCTTGACCGCGTTGCCGATATCGCGGATCGGCCGGGACAGGTTGGTCGCCAGCCGGCGTGCCACCAGGAAGGTGAACAGCAGGGCGAACAGCGCCAGGATCGCGGCCTTGAACAGGATTTCCTGCTGCCGCTGACTGAAGGCGTCACTGGACATGCCGACGATCACGCGGCCCAGGTAATCTTCGCCGGAGGCCTCCACGGATGGGCTGTTGCCCTGCAGGAAGTCATTGTTCAGGGCGATGCGCTGCAGGCGCACCGGGGCCTGGAAGACTTCGACCTGCTGGGCACGGCTGCGGGTTTGCTCGGGTTGTTCGACGTACACCAGGACCTTGTCGGTGCTGTCCTGGATCTCCAGGAAGCGCACGTGTGGGGTCGCCAGGGTGGCGGTGAGCAGGCTTTCCAACACTTCTTTGTTGCCGGAAATCACCCCGTATTCCGTGGCAGGGGCCAGTTGGTTGGCGATCAGTTGCCCGGTGTGATTGAGTTCCTGGCGCAAGTCCTGGATCCGCACGAAGGTAAAGAAACTGATCAGCAGCACGGTCAGCAACAATGCCGGGCCGAGGGCGATGAGCTGGGTTCGGGTGTTGATGTCCCAACGGCGACGCAAGGTCATGGGCGGTGTTCTCCTTCGGCCAACGTTGCCGCGACGGATTCGGCATCAATCGGTTCGATCCCCAGTGAGCGGGAGACTTGCCGGTTGCCCAGGACCTTGAAACGGTCCGGATAGAGGGTGCGCGGCCAGGTGGTGGCGGGCCGGTCGAGCAGCTCGTCGAGAATCGCCAGCCAGTCTTGTTGGTCGCTATAGGTGCTGGCCAGGCTGCCGGCCTTGACGAACGCGGCGCTGGGCCCGATCAGGGCGCGTTGCCGGGCGTAGCTGCTGAGCAACAGGTTCTTCACGGTCTTGGGGTTGTACAAGTCGGGGTCATCGAGACCCAGCAGCACGTCGCTCTGGCCCAGCAGGTTTTGCAGGGGACGGCTGTCGTTGGTGTCGTCCCAGCGTTCGCTGACGATGGCCAGGCCCAGCGGTGCCGCGGCCTGTTGAATGTCCTTGAGCAGGAATTCGCTGTGGGTGTCGTAAAGCACACCGACCCGTCGCACCTGCGGCAGGATGGTGCGAATCAGCCGCAATTGCCGCGCCATCGGTGGATCGCTCCACAGCAGGCTCAGGTGCGCAGGCGTTGCTTCGCCCAGGCGATCGCGGGCTTGCTGGCGGCTGATGCGCAGCACCAGGGTGGCCGGGCCCCGGGCGTCTTGCAGGCGCCAGTCGAGGCTGGGCAGGTCAAGCAGGACCAGGCGGACATTGCCCGGCAACTTGTCTGGCGCTGGCAGGTTGGCCAGCGGCGTGAACCGCACGCTGTCTTCGGGGCGCAGGGTTTTCAGGGCCTGGGTAAAAGATTGCACGCCGGGGCTGTCCTCGGCGCCGGTCAGCAGGATCTCGGCGGCCCGGGCCTCGATGGTCGCCAGCCAACCGGCAAACGCCAGGCATAGGGCTAGCGTCAGGCGGCCATGAAATGGCGTCTTGCGCGGTGGGCGTCGGGACATCTAGAAGGACAACTCCGCGCTGAAGTACACGACATGGCGGGAGTCGTAGCGGTTGTCGATAAAGGTGGTGGGCTGGTTGTCCAGGCGTTGCTGCAGGACCCCCGCCAGTTCCAGGCTGGCCTTGCCCAGGGGAATGCGCCGGGCGAGGCGGGTGTCCATCCGTTCGTAGCGATAGCCATTGAGGGCGTCGGCGGCGTAATAGAACAACGCACTGTTCCAGCCTTGGCCCCAGTCCCGTAGCCAGCCGGCCGAACCGCTGTTGCGGGCGGTCAGTTGTTCGTCGAGGGGGTTGCTGGCCTGGGCGTCGACATAGGCATAGGTCAGGCGCAGGCGGTCGGTGCTGGTCAAGCGCCAGTCGAACTGGGTTTCAGCCCCGGAGAATTGCGATTCGTTGCTGTTGCTGGCGATGTACTGATTGTTGCGCAACGGTTCGCTGATCATGCCGGTGATTTCGTCATGGAACAGTTTCACGTCGACCGCCAGCCCCAGATCCACGAAATAACCGTTGTAGCCCAGTTCCCGGGAGCGCATGTGCTCTTGCTCCAGGTTGCCCGGGCCGCGGGTCCGGACGAAGTAACGGGCGCTGTTCTGGCCGAAGGCGGCGGGTTGCAGGTTGGTGACCTGATAGCTCCAGTTGACGTTGTTCTCGAACATGTCCGGGGAGCGCACGGCTTCGGAGTACACCGCCCTCAGGCCGTGGCGCGGGGTGATCAGGTAGTTGACCGCGACCCGTGGGGTCAGCGAGCTGCCGGTCAGGCGGGTGTCTTCGAACATCGCGCCGCCCTGCAACAACCAATGTTCGGTGGCCCGCCATTCGAGCTGGCCGAACAGGCGCCACGTGGTGTCGTCCAGGGTGCCGTTGAAGTAGGTTTCCGAGTCGGCCCGGTCATAGCGATAGTTGGCGCCGGTGACCAGTCGCAGGCTGTCGGACAGGCTCAGGGTGTCCTGGATCTCCAGGTCGTAGCGCGATTCCCGGGCGCTTTGGTCGATGTCGCCGCACAGGGTTTGCGAGGCGCCGTTGCGCCACTGGTCGAGCACCTGATTGGCCAACGTTTGTTCCTGTGGCGTGCCGGCTGGCGCGCCGCTGTTGATGTAGCTGGGGATATTGCGTGCCAGCTTCTCGGCATAGTTGGGGTTGAGCTGCCACAGGTCGGTCAGTTGCGGGCTGAAGGACACCTCGGCGTCGCAGGCGCGCCAGGTCTGCTGGCGATCCCAGTGCTGGATCGAACCCTGTACATAAAGACTGTGGTCGGGGTCCAGGTCCAGGTTCCAGCGCAGTGAGCCGGCGTAGTCCTTGGCGATGACGTCGGAGTTATCCCCAGCGGCTGTAATCCCGGCAAACACGGGATGGTAGGTATAGGGCCGCTGATTGGTCCCGTCCTTGGCGTTCAATTGCCAATCGATACTTTGCTGCTCGTCCAACGTCTGGCTGACGGACAGGTTGAAGCGGTTCAGGCGGCGGCTGTCGCGGTAATCGGCGCCGTTGCGGTCGCTGTCAAAGCCATCGTCTTCCTGGCCGGACAACGACAGCCGCAGGTCGCCGCCGTCCCAGCCGCTGCCCTGGCTGGCGTACCAGTCGCTGATGCCACGCTGGCCACGGGTGATTTTCAGCCGGGTGCCATGGCTGTCGGCCGGGGCGCGGGTGATGATATTGACCACCGCCATCAGCGCATTGGCGCCGTAGCTGACGGTGTTGGGGCCGCGGAAGACTTCGATCCGCTCGATGTCCTCCATGGCCACCGGAATATCGCTCCAGTCCACCGTGGCCAGGCCGGCGCGGTATACCGAGCGGCCGTCGATCAGCACTTGCATGCGGCGGGCTTCGCTGGCGTTGGTGCCATGGTAGTTCACGGCAGCCTGGTTGCCGCTGATGTTGCCGACCATCATGCCCGGCACCAGGCGCAGCAGTTCGCTGATATCGCGAGCGCCGCTGGCCTTGATCAACTCGCTGTCGAGCACGGTCATGCTGCCTGGCACTGCCGCTGGTGATTGCTTGAGGCGCGTGGCCGTCAGCACCTGGGGCATGGGCTGGCTGTCCACGAACAGGTCGTCGCCCAGCACTGGCGGGCTGATGATCAGTGCCAATAGCAGGGACGAACCTGGACGGGAAGGGCCAACGGACACGGCACAGCCTTTGAGATAGGGTGGATGGCGGGCATGTTAACCGAGCTGAACGACTTTTCCATTCGCGTTGACAGCATTTTCCTAGGAATTGATGGTCAGCTTCCTACAGCTGGTGGTAATTGTTGCCGGGGCTGGTCGCGCTCTGGCCGCTCCGTATAATGCCCCGCATTGCCACTTGGTATGGATGAACGGATTGCATATGACTGAACAGCGCCCGATTGCTGTCCTGGGAGGCGGGAGTTTCGGCACCGCCGTGGCTAACCTGCTGGCCGAGAATGGTCACCCGGTGCGCCAGTGGATGCGTGACCCGGAGCAGGCCGAGGCCATCCGGGTCAATCGCGAGAACCCGCGTTACCTCAAGGGCATCAAGATCCACCCGGAAGTGGAACCGGTGACTGACTTGCAGGCAACCCTGGAGGGCAGCGACCTGTTCTTCGTCGCCCTGCCGTCCAGCGCCTTGCGTTCGGTGCTGGCGCCCTACGCGGAACGCTTGAGCGGCAAGCTGTTGGTGAGCCTGACCAAGGGCATCGAAGCCAAGACCTTCAAGCTGATGAGCGAGATTCTCGAAGAAATCGCGCCCAAGGCTCGGATCGGTGTGATCTCCGGGCCGAACCTGGCGCGGGAAATCGCTGAGCATGCGCTGACCGCTACGGTGGTCGCCAGTGAGGATGAGGAGCTGTGCCAGCGGGTCCAGGCGGCACTGCATGGCCGTACCTTCCGGGTCTACGCCAGTGCCGACCGTTTCGGTGTGGAGCTGGGCGGGGCGTTGAAGAACGTCTATGCCATCATCGCCGGCATGGCGGTGGCGCTGGGCATGGGCGAGAACACCAAGAGCATGCTGATCACCCGTGCGCTGGCGGAAATGACCCGCTTTGCCGTCAGTCAGGGCGCCAATCCGATGACCTTCCTGGGGTTGGCCGGCGTGGGCGACCTGATCGTCACCTGTTCCTCGCCCAAGAGCCGCAACTACCAGGTCGGTTTTGCCCTCGGCCAAGGCTTGAGCCTCGACGAGGCCGTGTCGCGCCTGGGTGAAGTGGCCGAAGGGGTCAATACCCTCAAGGTGCTCAAGGCCAAGTCCCAGGAGGCGGGGGTGTACATGCCACTGGTCGCCGGGTTGCACGCGATCCTGTTTGAAGGGCGCACGCTCGAACAGGTGATCGAGCTGTTGATGCGTGGCGAACCGAAGACCGATGTCGATTTCATTTCCACCAGCGGTTTCAACTGAACCTTTATTGACCGCAAGCAGGAGCGAGCCATGAACGATCCGCAAGGGCAACCCCAATACGAATCCATCCTGCTGCGTGTGCTGTGGATGGTGATTTACCTGCTGGTCTGGCAGGTGGCGCAATTCATCCTCGGCGCCGTGGTGCTGGTGCAGTTGATCTATCGGCTGATCTACGGCGCACCCAGTGCCAGCCTGATGAATTTCGGCGACAGCCTGAGCCAGTTCCTGGCCCAGATCGGTCGTTTCGGCACCTTTCACAGCGACCAGAAACCCTGGCCGTTCGCGGACTGGCCGACCCCGCGCACCCCGGAAGGTGAAGCACCTCACACCGTGGCGCCGGCCCCGCATCCCGCCCGGGACGAGGAGCCGAAGCTATGAAGTTGTGGGTGTTGCGTCATGGTGAGGCGGAGCCGTACGGTGCCCGTCCGGATCCGGAGCGGGCCCTGACGGCTCACGGTCGCGAGGAAGTGTTGCGCAGTGCCGCGCAATTGATCGGCCAGCCCCTGGCCGCCATTTACGCAAGTCCCTACTTGCGCGCCCAACAGACCGCACAACTGGTGCGCGAAGCGCTGGGTTTTCAGCCTGAGCTGATCACGGTGAACTGGCTCACGCCGGACACCCGGCCGCAAAAAGTCCTGGAGCGCCTCGAGGACCAGGACAATGTGCTGCTGGTCAGTCATAACCCCTTGGTGGGCAGCTTGCTGGGCTTTCTGCAGCACGGCCATCTGCAACACCCCGAGCAAGTGCAAACCGCCGGCCTGGCCGAGCTGGAAGGCGACATGCCGCTGGCCGGGGCGATGAAGCTCAAAGGGATCAGGCATCCCTGAGCAGATCGATTGCAGGACTGGGTAAAACAACAATCACACAGGAAGGGCAACGATGAGTCTGTGGCGCACCACCCCCAACATCGAGCAACTGAACGCCGCCGGTAAAAACACCATCAGTGAAGTGCTGGACATTCGTTTCGAGTCGTTCGACGACGAATCCCTGACCGCCAGCATGGTGGTCGATCATCGCACTCACCAGCCGTTCGGCCTGCTGCATGGCGGTGCTTCGGTGGTGTTGGCCGAAACGGTCGGGTCCATGGCGGCCTATCTCTGTGTCGATGCCAGCAAGTTCTATTGCGTGGGCCTGGAGATCAACGCCAACCATCTGCGCGGCGTGCGCAGCGGACGGGTGACCGCCACGGCCCGGATGGTCCACCTGGGCCGCACCACCCAGGTCTGGGACATTCGCCTGGTCAATGACGAGGGCAAGGTCAATTGCGTGTCGCGCCTGACCATGGCCGTGGTGCCGCTGGGCGAGCAACCGCCGGCGCGTTGATGTTCTAGCTGGACGCAATCCTGTCATGGGGTGATTTCCTGTGGGAGAAGGCTTGCCCGCGATGGCGTCGACGCGCAACACCTGATCCACCCCAGCGTCTGCATCGCGGGCAAGCCTTGCTCCCACAAGTCTCCTCGCCACATGGGGCAGTGCTTACCGCTTGATAGCCCCATAGCCCAAGCCCGACTGTCATCATTCCTGTCAGTTACGGTCATTGCCGTGCCGTCGGGTTCTGCGGACAATCTGCCCCAGTTCCCCCAATGGATCGGCTGTCATGTCGCAACAGATTTTTTTCGCCCACGCCAACGGTTTTCCCTCGGCCACCTACGGCAAACTGTTCGCCGCGCTGGCGCCGCAGTACCAGGTCGCGCATCTGGAGTTGCACGGTCATGACCCGCGTTTCCCGGTTGACGATAACTGGCACAACCTGGTGGACGAACTGATTCATCACCTGGAGCAGCAACCGGCGCCGGTGTGGGGCGTTGGTCACTCCCTGGGCGGCGTGCTGCACCTGCACGCGGCGTTGCGCTGCCCCCAGTTGTATCGCGGCGTGGTCATGCTCGATTCGCCGGTGCTGACCCGTACCGACCAGTGGGTGATCCTGGCCGCCAAGCGCCTGGGCTTCATCGACCGCCTGACACCCGCGGGCCGGACCCTGGGTCGGCGTGAGGAGTTCGCTGACCTGGAGTCCGCCCGGCAGTATTTTGCCGGCAAGACCCTGTTCCGCGGCTTTGACCCGGATTGCTTCGACGCCTACCTGCAACACGGCCTGCAACAAGTCGGCGACCGGCTGCGACTGCGCTTTGACCCTGCCACCGAAATCAGCATTTACCGCGGCGTGCCGCACACCAGCCCCGGACGGCCCCGCAAGCTCAAGGTGCCGCTGGCCGTGGTGCGAGGCCGGCAGAGTCGCGTGGTGATGCGTCATCACACCCGTTCGGTGGGGCGCATGCTCCATGGCGAATCCCTGAGCATGCCCGGCGGCCATATGTTTCCCCTCGAACGTCCACAGGACACGGCCAACCTGCTCAAGAACCTGTTCCAGCGTTGGGAAGGGCGCAGCGCATGAGTGTGGTCGAGGAAGTCCGCCTGAGCTTGCCGCACATCGAACTGGCGGCCCACCTGTTCGGGTCGGAAGACGGACTGCCGGTAATTGCCCTGCATGGTTGGCTGGACAACGCCAACAGCTTCGCCCGCCTGGCGCCCAGGCTCGAGGGCCTGCGGGTGATTGCCCTGGACATGGCCGGCCACGGTCACTCCGGGCATCGGCCGCCCGGTGCCGGTTATGCCCTCTGGGACTATGCCCACGATGTGCTGCAAGTCGCCGAACAACTGGGCTTGAAGCGTTTCGCTCTGTTGGGGCATTCCATGGGCGCCATTGTCTCGCTGGTGCTGGCCGGCTCCTTGCCGGAGCGGGTGACGCACCTGGGGCTGATCGACGGGGTGATTCCTCCGACAGCCAAAGGCGATAACGCGGCCGAGCGCATGGGCATGGCCCTGCAAGCCCAGTTGGATCTGCAGCAGAAACGCAAGCCGGTCTACAAAACCCTGGAGCGGGCCATCGAAGCGCGGATGAAGGGGCTGGTGGCGGTCAGCCGCGAGGCCGCTGAACTGTTGGCCCAGCGTGGCCTGATGCCGGTGCCCGGGGGCTATACCTGGCGCACCGACAACCGCCTGACCTTGCCATCGCCTTTGCGCCTGACCGATGAACAGGCCATGGCGTTCGTGGCGCGGGTCGCTTGTCCGGCGCATCTGGTGGTGGCGGCCGACGGCATGCTGGCCCAGCACCCGGCGTTGCTGGAGCGTCTACCCTTCAGTCATGAGCAGTTGCCCGGCGGCCATCATCTACACCTGAACGACGAGGTCGGTGCCACGCTTGTAGCAGACTGTTTCAATCGGTTCTTCACCGTTCCTTGACTTGCGGCGGGCAACTGTCGAGGCTGGGCGGGTTGAAAGGGAGACAACCATGACAGACCTCTGTTTATCAGCCTCGCGGTGCATCGACGACGCCCGTTGCGTCCAAGCGTCCCAGGCCAAGCCGACCCGATGAAATTATCCGTTCACTCACTCGTCCTGCTGGTGCTGGCCTGCTTCAGCCCGGCGTCGTTCGCCGCCGATGTGCCAGGCAGTCGCGACCTGGAGCGTGTGCCGCGCATGCCCGACGCGCAGATTGTCGATTACCGGCAGACCAGCGACCTGGAACGCGTCTACCCCATGGGCTCGATCCGCAAGATCAGCGGCCAGCTGCGCTTCGACGGCCAGGTCGATGCCCGTGGGAACGTCACGTCGGTCACCTACGAACTGCCGCCGGAACATTCCGCCACCCAGGCCTTTACCGCAGCGCGCGAAGCGTTGCAGAAACAGGGCGCCGAGCTGTTGTTCTGGTGTCAGGCCCGCGATTGCGGCGAAAGCAGCCTGTGGGCCAACGACGTCTTCGGCAACTCCAAGCTCTATGGCGCCGACAACGGCCAGGCCTTCCTGCTGCTGCGCCTGGCGCCACCGACGGACAACACACTGATTGCGCTGTATGCCATTACCCGTGGCAATCGCAAGGCCTACCTGCATGTCGAGCAGTTCGAGGCGAGCGGGCCGCTGGGGGACCTGCTGCCGACGTCGGCCACGCTGCTGCGCCAGCTCAAGGACACAGGGGTCCTGGATTTGCCGCGTCTTGCCGGTGAGCCGGACGATACCTGGTTGCGCCTGTTGTCCCGGGCGCTGAACCTGGACACGGGCTTGCGGGTCAGTATCGCCGGGCCCCGGGCCGAGGATTGGCTTGAGGCTCTGGCGGGCCAGGGCGTTCGGGCGGCGCGCATGGAGGCCGCCAGCGGCGAGGCGGCGGGATTGCACCTGGAGTTGCTGCGCTAAGCTGTTTCGGGGCGGCGGCTTTCACGCCGTTGCCTCGCTCCTGTTCATTTTTTCGAGACCCTACATGATCAATAACGATCGGCTGTTGGTGCAGATCCTGCTCCTGGTGTTGTTCGGTGCAAGCCTCTGGGTCATGGCGCCGTTCTGGTCGGCGCTGTTCTGGGGCGCGGTGCTGGCGTTCGCCAGTTGGCCGCTGATGCGCCTGCTGACCCGCTGGGTCAATGGCCGCGAATCCCTGGCGGCGGCGTTGCTGACGGTGGGTTGGATGTTGCTGGTGGCGGTGCCGCTGGTGTGGCTGGGTTTCAACCTGGCCGACCATGTGCGCGATGCCACCGCATTCATCAAGGACGCACAGGTCGACGGCCTGCCCGAAGCCCCGACCTGGTTGGCCGGTGTACCGCTGGTGGGCGAACGGCTGGTCGGCATCTGGAACAGCATCGACCAGCAGGGGGCCGCGCTGATGGTGTCCGCCAGGCCTTACCTGGGACAGGTCGGCAACTGGCTGCTGGCCCGCAGTGCGCAGATCGGCGGCGGCATACTCGAACTGACCCTGAGCATCGTGTTCGTGTTCTTTTTCTATCGCGACGGCCCGCGCCTGGCGGTGTTCGTCCACGGGTTGCTGGAGCGTCTGATCGGCGACCGTGCCGGTTACTACATCGAACTGGTGGCCGGTACGGTGCAACGGGTGGTCAACGGCGTGATTGGCACTGCGGCAGCCCAGGCCGTGCTGGCGCTGATCGGCTTCCTGATCGCCGGGGTCCCGGGGGCGCTGGTACTGGGTATCGTCACGTTCCTGTTGAGCCTGATCCCCATGGGGCCACCGCTGGTGTGGATCCCTGCCACGGCGTGGCTGGCGTGGAAGGGTGAGTACGGGATGGCGGTGTTTCTTGGCATCTGGGGCACGTTCATCATCAGTGGCGTGGACAATGTGCTCAAGCCGTACCTGATCAGCCGTGGCGGAAACCTGCCCCTGGTCATCGTGCTGCTGGGGGTGTTCGGCGGGTTGATCGCCTTCGGTTTCATCGGCCTGTTCATCGGCCCGACCCTGCTGGCGGTGGCGTATAGCCTGTTGACGGACTGGAGCAAGAGCCAGGCGCGGTAACCCACCCCAGAGGCAAGCACAAACCTTTGTGGCGAGGGGATAAATCCCCTCGCCACAAGTGAGTTTCAATCCAGGCTTGCCGGTGAATCAGGTCGCCACGTTCAGGTGTTTCCCTACAGTGGCGACGTTATCCAGCGAGTATTGCCGGCTGAGGTTGGCGATCATTCTGTTCAACGCCTCGCTGACATTGGCCTGTTCGGTGGAGCTGTCGCTGCGGCGACCGGCCTGCAAGGCGTTGTTGAATTCGTCGCTGCTGACGCCACCGCTGCTGTCGCTGTCGAGTGCTTCCATCAGCATCGCGCTAGTGTCGGTGCTCGTGGATGTACCGTTGCTGGCCTGCAAGGCGCTGCTCAGTTCGCTGGCGGTGACGGTGGCGTCGCCATCGGCATCGAGCTGGCTGAACAACTCTTCACTGGAGGCCTGTTGCGGTGGTGGCGGTGGCGCAAGGCTGGCGGCGAGTTCGTCGAGGCTGACGGTGCCGTCTTCATTCTTGTCCAACGCCGAGAACACTTGCTGGCTGTCGGCATCGCTGTCCGTGCTGGCCAGGCCGTTGCTCAACTCATCGCTGCTGACCACGCCATCACCGTCGGTGTCCAGGACGCTGAGCAGCGCATCGGCCAGTTCGGTATTTGGTGCCTGGTCCCGTGGCGGTGGAGGCGGAGGCGCCATCGCAGCCATTTCTTCGCTGCTCAGGTCACCACTGCCGTCACTGTCCAGGTCACTGAAGTTGTCGCTCAGGCTGACCAGAATGCCGTCGTCGCTTTTTTGCGACAGGGCGGTGCTCAACTCTTCCTGATTGACCGAACCGTCGCCGTCACTGTCGAGTTTGCTCAGCAATTCCTTTTGAAACTGCTGGCTGCGGGCACTGCTGGTTGCGGTACTGCTGGTGCTGGTATAGGTCGAGTAACTGCTGACGCTACCGATCATGGGCGCTCTCCTTGGGCTGGGATAGCCGGTGAGTGCACCGGCTTATGCAGCCTCGGCGGGGGAGTTGTCGTGGGTGTGTGGAGTTTGTACCGAGAGAAATACACAGTGTTCGCCCCTGTGAGATAAGAGTCTTAGAGACGAGGCAGGCTGATCACCGCCGTCAACCCGCCCCCTGGCGTCTCTTCCAGGGTCAATTGCCCGCCCAGGCGTTCGGTGGCTTCGCGGGCGATGGTCATGCCCAGGCCGACGCCGCCGGAGTTGCGGTTGCGCGAGCCTTCCAGGCGAAAGAACGGTTCGAACACCGCCTCGCGTTTGTCCGCCGCGATACCGGGACCATGGTCGATGACTCGAATCAGCACCTGCTTATGTTGGTCTTCCAGGCTGATCAAGGCATGGCCGGCGTAGCGCAGGGCATTGTCGATAAGGTTGTTGAGGCACGAACGCAGCGCCATCGGTTGCACCTGCAGTGGCGCGCAGGTGCCGCTGACCTGCACATCGGCGCCCTGGTCCTGGGCGTTTTCGCTCAACGATTCCACCAAGGCCTGCACGTCCATCCATTGCAGCGCTTCACTGGTGCGCTGTTCGTGCAAGTAGGTGAGGGTGGCATCGAGCATGCCGATCATGTCGTCCAGGTCCTGGCGCATCTGGCCTTGCAGCTTGATGTCATCGATCTGCTCCAGGCGCAGCTTGAGCCGCGAAAGCGGCGTGCGCAGGTCATGGGACACCGCGCCGAGCATGCGCGAACGCTGCTGCACCTGCTCGCGAATCCGTTGCTGCATCAGGTTGAACGTATGGGCCGCCTGTCGTGCTTCACGGGGGCCGTCTTCATCCAGCGGCGGGCTGTCGAGGTTTTCGCTCAGGCGCTCGGCTGCATCGCTCAGGCGCTGGATGGGTCGGGTCAGCAGCTTGGCGCCGTACCAGGCCGCGACGATCAGGAACACGAATTGAAAGGTCAGCGGCACCACCGGGCCGCCGAACCAGGGCCGTCGAGGGTGGTTAGGGGGCGGGCCGAAACGCGGGGGGCCTTCGCCTTGTCGGGCCATTTCAGGCGGCGGCCCGGGAGGTGGGGGCTGGTCGTAGTGGAAAAACCAGGCAAAGGCCAACAGATGCGCCAGGACAATCGCCAGCAACAGCACACCAAACAGGCGGCCGAACAGGGAGTCGAGGCGCAGTTGCATCAGCCGATGTCCCGAGCGTCGAACAGGTAGCCCTCACCGCGTACGGTCTTGATCAGTTGCGGCGCCTTGGGGTCGTCGCCCAGCTTCTGGCGCAGGCGTGATACAAGCAGGTCGATGCTGCGGTCGAAGGCCTCGATGGAGCGCCCGCGAGCCGCATCCAGCAGTTGTTCGCGGCTGAGCACTCGGCGCGGCCGTTCGATGAAGACCCACAACAGGCGGAACTCGGCATTGGACAGCGGCACCACCAGCCCATTGGCGGAGATCAGTTGGCGCAGTACGCTGTTGAGCCGCCAGTTGTCGAAACGGATATTGGCCCTCTGCTCGCTGCGGTCGTCGCGCACCCGGCGCAGGATGGTCTGGATACGCGCCACCAGCTCCCTGGGTTCGAACGGCTTGGCCATGTAGTCATCGGCGCCCAGCTCCAGACCGATGATGCGGTCAGTGGGCTCGCAGCGGGCTGTGAGCATCAGGATCGGGATGTCCGATTCGGCGCGCAGCCAGCGGCACAACTGCAAGCCATCTTCACCCGGCAGCATCAGGTCGAGCACGATCACGTCGAAGTGTTCGGCCTGCATCGCCTGGCGCATGGCCGCGCCATCGGTCACGCCGCTAGCCCTTATGCTGAAGCGGGCCAGGTAGTCGATCAGCAGCTCGCGGATCGGCACGTCGTCATCGACGATCAGCGCGCGGGTGTTCCAGCGCTTGTCATCGTCGAGCACTTTTTGATCGTCAGAATTTGCAACAGGGGTGTTCTGCATGGATGCATCATCTGCCAGGTAGGCTGCCAACCGCAAAGTAGGCGGCGAGGTTGAGCCCTCAGCATAGGCTTCGTGCCGTGAGGCGTGAAGCGCTGAAAGGACGGGTTGCGGCGGCGGACGGTAGCGTGTGGACGTGTTGTACGCATGTCATGAGTGTATCGGCTTCGACACAAAGGCCGGTATCGTCCATGCTGCAGGGGGACGATGAGATTTACCGATCATCGGGTCCCGCACGGGCGCTCGTTCCGCTACAATGCGCGCCGATTTCGACTTGCCTGAGAGCCCGCTCATGTCCGCCTGCCAGACGCCCATCATCGTCGCCCTGGATTTTCCCACCCGTGACGCCGCCCTGAAGCTGGCCGACCAGTTGGACCCCAAGCTTTGCCGGGTCAAAGTCGGCAAGGAACTGTTCACCAGTTGTGCTTCGGAAATTGTCGGGACCCTGCGCGACAAGGGTTTCGAAGTGTTCCTGGACCTGAAGTTCCACGACATTCCCAACACCACCGCCATGGCCGTCAAGGCGGCTGCGGAGATGGGTGTGTGGATGGTCAACGTGCATTGCTCCGGTGGCCTGCGCATGATGGCGGCCTGCCGTGAAGTGCTGGATCAGCGCAGCGGCCCGAAACCGTTGCTGATCGGCGTGACCGTGCTGACCAGCATGGAGCGCGAGGATCTGGCCGGGATCGGCCTGGACGTTGAGCCCCAGGAGCAGGTGCTGCGGTTGGCGGCGCTGGCCCAGAAGGCCGGCCTGGACGGTCTGGTCTGTTCGGCCCTGGAGGCCAGCGCCCTGAAGGCGGCTCACCCGTCGCTGCAACTGGTGACCCCGGGGATTCGTCCGGCGGGCAGTGCCCAGGACGACCAGCGTCGCATCCTGACCCCACGCCAGGCGCTGGACGCCGGTGCCGATTACCTGGTGATCGGTCGCCCGATCAGCCAGGCCGCCGACCCGGCCAAGGCGCTGGCGGCGGTCGTGGCCGAACTGGCCTGACCAAACACCGAAGATCCCCAATGTGGGAGCGAGCTTGCTCGCGATAGCGGTATGTCAGTCATATCAATGTTGACTGACACGGCCCCATCGCGAGCAAGCTCGCTCCCACAGTTGTTTTGTGTCAGACCTTCAATACCAACTTCCCGAAGTTCTCCCCACTGAACAATTTGGTCAGTGTCTCGGGGAATGTCTCCAGCCCTTCGACAATGTCTTCCTTGCTCTTGAGCTGCCCCTTGGCCATCCAGCCGGCCATTTCCTGCCCGGCGGCGGCGAACTGCGCGGCGTAGTCCATGACCACGAAGCCCTCCATGCGCGCCCGGTTGACCAGCAGCGACAGGTAGTTGGCGGGGCCTTTCACCGCTTCCTTGTTGTTGTACTGGCTGATGGCGCCGCAAATCACCACGCGGGCCTTGAGGTTCAAGCGGCTGAGCACGGCATCCAGGATGTCGCCGCCGACGTTATCGAAATACACGTCCACGCCCTTGGGGCATTCGCGCTTGAGGCCGGCGTGGACGTCTTCGTTCTTGTAGTCGATGGTGCCGTCGAAACCCAGTTCATCGACCAGGAACTTGCATTTGTCGGCTCCACCGGCGATGCCCACCACGCGACAGCCTTTTATCTTGGCGATCTGCCCGGCGATGCTGCCCACCGCACCGGCGGCCCCTGAGAGCACCACGGTCTCGCCAGCCTTGGGCGCGCCGACGTCCAGCAGGGCGAAATAGGCGGTCATGCCCGTCATGCCCAGGGCGGACAAATAACGTGGCAGCGGAGCCAGTTTCGGATCGACCCTGTAGAAACCTCTTGGCTCGCCGAGGAAATAATCCTGCACCCCCAACGCACCGTTTACGTAGTCCCCGACCGCGAACCCCGGGTTGTTCGAGGCAATTACCTGGCCGACACCCAATGCGCGCATCACCTCGCCGATGCCGACCGGCGGTATATAGGACTTGCCCTCGTTCATCCAGCCGCGCATGGCCGGGTCCAGCGACAGGTATTCGTTTTTCACCAGGATCTGGCCGGCTGCCGGTTCGCCGACCGGTACTTGCTGATAGGTGAAAGTCTCGCGGGTCGCCGCGCCTACCGGGCGTTTGGCGAGCAGGAACTGGCGATTGGTCTGGGCAGTCATGGCGGGCACTCAAGATGAATGAAGCCTTGTTGATAGACCTTCGAAGCATTTGTCGCAAGGTTTGCTGGTACAGCGAATGCAGTTCGATCCAACACAGTGATAGTTCGCCTGGGGGGCTTATCACTGGCGCCCATGAGTGCTCAAACGGCAGTTGGATAGTGCTGCCGCGTCCTCGGGACCTGTGACTAGACTGGCGGCATCTCCCGCATTCTTCGAGGAACAGACAATGAGCATGACGTTTTCCGGACAGGTCGCCGTGGTTACCGGCGCCGCCGCTGGCATCGGCAGGGCCACTGCCTTGGCGTTCGCGGCAGAGGGCCTGAAGGTGGTGGTGGCCGACCTGGACGTGGCGGGCGGCGAGGGCACGGTACAGTCGATTCGTGATTCGGGCGGCGAAGCGGTGTTCGTGCGCTGCAACGTGACGCTGGAAACCGATGTGCAGCAGCTGATGGACGAGGTGATCAAGACCTACGGTCGCCTTGACTACGCCTTCAACAACGCCGGGATCGAGATCGAGAAGGGCAAGCTGGCCGACGGTACCCTTGATGAGTTCGACGCGATCATGGGGGTCAATGTGAAGGGCGTCTGGCTGTGCATGAAGTACCAGTTGCCATTGCTGTTGGCCCAAGGCGGCGGGGCGATCGTCAACACGGCCTCGGTGGCGGGCCTGGGGGCGGCGCCGAAGATGAGCATCTATGCGGCGTCCAAGCATGCCGTGATCGGCCTGACCAAATCGGCCGCCATCGAATACGCCAAGAAGAAGATTCGCGTCAATGCAGTCTGTCCGGCGGTGATCGACACCGACATGTTCCGTCGTGCCTATGAAGCAGACCCGAAAAAAGGCGAGTTCGCCAACGCCATGCACCCGGTGGGACGTATTGGCAAAGTCGAGGAAATCGCCAGCGCCGTGCTGTATTTGTGCAGCGACGGGGCGGCTTTCACCACGGGCCATTCCCTGGCGGTGGACGGCGGCGTCACGGCGTTCTGAGGACGTGTCCCTCAGCTTGTAGGACGAAGCCCGCACTGGTTGCGGGCTTTTTCGTGTAGGGCCGAAAAAACCTCGGAACGGCCCTCAATGTGTTTCAAAGGGTGAGAATCGACGGTTTTGGCGACGTTGTCGTACATCGTCCCATAGCGGCCTGTGCTTAACTGTTTCCGGAAATAAAACAAACGCTTAGGAGCTTGGTTACTCATGGAGTTGAGAATCGACCGACAGGCCCTGGTGCCTGTCGTGCAGCAAATCGTCGACGCGCTGACCGGCTGGATCCGACAGGATGCGGTGCAACCGGGAACTCGGCTGCCATCCGTCCGTCAACTGGCGCGGGAGAACCTGCTCAGCCAGTCCAGCGTCAATGAAGCGTGTGAACGCCTGGTCGCCCAGGGCCTGTTGGCGTCCCGCCATGGTTCCAGCTTTTTTGTCGCACCACCCCCGTCGCCCGGGCCCGAGCCCAACGATCAGAATCGACAGCAGGACACGTTCGCCGACGGGGGCGACAGCTCGCAATGGGAATTGAAGCTGGGGTGTGGCGGGCTGCCCGAGAGCTGGCGCGAAAGCGATGACCTGGGCTATGCGATCCGTCAGGTCACTCGCACCGACATGGCGGGATTGTTCAACTACAGCACATCGTTGGGGCTGCCCGCCCTGCGTGAGCAACTTTCCAGGCGCTTGAAACAATTCAATATCGAGGCCGATAAAGACCTGATCCTGACCACCACCGGAGCGACCCACGGGCTGGACCTGATCGTACGGACGCTGTTGCCGCCGGGTTCCTGCGTGGTCGTGGAGAACCCCGGCTATTCAAGCCTGTTCGACCTGCTCAGGTTGCACGACATCGACATGATCGAATTGCCCAGGACCCCGCGCGGCCCGGACGTCGATGCGCTGCAAGACCTGTTGACGATGCACCGGCCCACTGCGCTGTTCGTCAACAGCGCCTGCCATAACCCGACTGGCAGCAGCCTGGCTCCGGCTGTTGCTCAACGGCTGCTGCAATTGACGAAGGAACACGGCGTACTGGTGATCGAAGACGATGCCTATGGCGATTTCCAGAGCTCGGCACGGACCCGGCTGGCGGCACTGGACCCCGAGGTGGTCTACGTGGGCAGCTTCTCGAAAACCCTGAGCAGTTCGTTGCGCGTCGGTTTCGTGGTGGCCGGGCCCTCCATCATCGCGCGCCTGAGCGAGGTCAAGGGTATTACCAGCATGGGTGGATCGCGGTTCTGTGAGTCGGTCCTTGCCTGCCTTCTGGCCAATGGTGCCTATCGCAAGTTGGTCCAGCGCCAGCGGCAGCGCCTGGGCGCCGATATGGCGGCGCTGTTGCAGGTTCTGGAAGACGCCGATTGGGAGGTCTTCGGCAAACCGGCCGGCGGGCTTTTCATCTGGGCAAGACCGCCATTGTGTGACTACGCTGGAGTACAAGGTCTGGCCAGGCGTTTCGGCGTGCTGCTGTCTTCGCGTAGCGCATTCAGCCCTTCGGGCGCCGACAGCGACTGGCTACGGATCAACGTGGCGTATGCCCGTGACCCCAGGGCGCAGGCGTTCTTCCGGGCCGCGGCTCTGGATCGACCTCTAGTGTCCTGAAAACGACGCGGCTGTAGCTTTTTGCCATTATTCCGACGCCAGCATCTTGTGTTGCAGGGCGTCTCGTTGCGAATCTGCAATCAACACACACTGGCAGAGGACTGAGCGCAATGATTTCGGCCGTGCAAGGACGTTTTGCCAACCTGGGTATGGCAAAGAAACTGGGTATCGGATTTGTCCTGGTGCTGTTGCTGACCGCAGTGGTCGCGGCCATCGGTGTCTGGTCCCTGCAGACCATCAGCTATCGCTTCGATGGCCTGAAACAGATGTCCTCGCTCAACAGCGGGTTGCTCAAGGTTCGGCTGCTGGAGCAGGAATACGCCTCGCGCTCCGACCCCAAGACGGCCGATGCCCTGCGCCAAGGTGTCGATGGGCTTCTGGCCCAGGCGAACGAACTCAAGGTGCAGTCGGCTGCCAACGTGCCGGTGATGAACGACGTGGAGCAGGCGCTGGCCGCGTATCGCAAGGCGTTCGACGAATTTGTCGGGTTGAGCCAGAGCAAGGACCTGGCGCTGGAAATGGCCAGTTGGTCGGTGTCCAGCGTCGCCAATAACCTGGATGTGTTGCAGGCCGGGCTGGCGGATGACGGCGCCTATACCTTGAAAGATTCCGAGGGCAAGGAGGGGGCCGAGTTCATCGAGCAGGCCAACCAGGTCAGCGAAGTATCACGCTTGATGTTGCAGGCCATGAACGAAGCGCGGGTCCGCCTGGACCAGAGCCGCAAAGGCAATGTCGAGGGCGCCGCAGAAGGCAGCATCGAACAGGCCGAGCAGGCGATGAAACAGGCCGAAGTGCTCAAGACCACCGTCAAGGACCCGGGTTACCAGACCGTGCTGAATGAAGTGGCCGGGCATATCGCCGGGTTCAATGAACAATTGGCCGAATACACCGGCCTGCTGGCGAAGGAAAAAGTCGTCTACCTGCAACTGCACGAGCGGGCCGACCAAGTGGTGGCGCGGGTTGACCAAGCCTTCAGTGCCGAAGATCAGGCCATGCAGACCGAACTGAAGAAAAATTCGCTGCTGATCATCGGTTCGTCGGCCTTGGCCTTGCTGGTGGGATTGATCGCGGCGTGGGTCATAACCCGGCTGATCGTGACGCCGCTGCGCAGTGTCATTCGCGTGGCCCAGCAGATTGCGGCGGGTGACTTGAGCGCCACGGTCGAAGTGACGCGCCGGGACGAAATTGGTCAGTTGATGCAGGCGATGCAACAGATGGGCGCGGGGCTGAGCAGTATCGTCAGCGGTCTACAGGCCGGTATCGAGCAGTTGGCCAATTCGGCCCAGTCGCTGTCGGCCGTGACTGAACAGACCAACCTGGAAGTCAGCAGTCAGAAAGAGGAAACCGAGCAGGTCGCCACGGCGATGAACCAGATGACGGCGACCGTGCATGATGTGGCACGCAACGCCGAAGAAGCCGCACAAGCGGCCCAGACTGCCGACGACAAGGTCGAAAGCGGCCAGCAAGTGGTGCGTCAGAGCATGGTGCGCATCGAGCAGTTGGCCGATTCGGCCACGTCGGCCAGCTCCAGCATCGAAAGCCTCAGCGCCGAGATCCAGAACATCGGCACGGTGCTGAGTGTGATCAAGAGCGTGGCCGAGCAAACCAACCTGTTGGCGCTCAATGCCGCTATCGAGGCGGCCCGGGCCGGGGAGCAGGGCCGGGGCTTTGCGGTCGTGGCCGATGAGGTGCGGGCGTTGGCCAGGCGCACGCAACAGTCCACCGAGGAGATCGAGCGACTGGTGAGTGCCCTGCGGTCAGCGGCCCAGGCGTCCGTGCAGCAGATCCAGAGCAGCGGCGAGTTGGTGAAGATGGCGGTCAGCGATGCACTGCAGACCGAAAGCGCCTTGGGCAGTATTGCGGCGGCTGTATCACTGATCCAACAGATGAACCAACAGATCGCGGCGGCGGCCGAGCAGCAGAGTTCGGTGGCCGAGGAGATCAATCGCAGTGTCACCAGCATTCGCGCCAGTGCAGATCAATCCTCCCTGGCGATGCGCGGCAATGCCGCTTCCAGCATCGAGCTGGCGCAGTTGGGGGTTGAGCTGAAAGGGATGGTGGGGCATTTCAGGTTGTGACAAAGACGACGCAAACCCTTGTGGCGAGGGGATTTATCCCCGCTGGGGCGCGAAGCGGCCCTAAGATCTAAAAAGTTGGTGCAGTAGTTCGATGACTTGGGGCTGCTTCAGCCCAGCGGGGATAAATCCCCTCGCCACAAATGATTCGTATCCGACAATGAATCCTCAGTCGTAAACCTTCTTCTTCTTCCACTCGTCGTTGACTTCGGCGTCCTTCAGCCCTTCGGTCAACTGGTTGACCTCGCCTTCGACCGGCTGGGTGCTGGCCAGGACCTGGGCATTGGCGCGGGCCAGGAGTTTCTCCAGATAGGCCAGTTGTTCGGCGTAGACCTGGGGTTCCTGTTGCTTGCGCAGGTACTGTACGCCGCGCTCGAAGGCCAGGCGGGCCTGCCCGGGTTGTTCTTGCTGCAGGGCTTGCTGGCCGAGGTTGTTGAAGAACTCGATGTGCAGCAGCACCAGGATGTGCCGCACTTCGCGAATCCAGCGCTTGGCTTCGTTAGACGGCAGGAAACCGTCCTGGGCAGCGCGGGTGATCTGGCCGTGCAAGGCCTCGAGCAGAAAACGTACGTCCTTGGCCTTGGCTTCGGTCTGGATCGGTGCCGGTGGATTGTTCACCGGGATCGATTCACCTTGGGCGGCGAGTGCGCTCAATTCGTCCAGGCGTGCCTTGACCGCGGAATTGGTTTTCTCCAGGTTCAGCAGGCGCTGGCAGACATTCATCTCAAGGCGCGTCATCAACAACTTCAGGGCAGGGGTCATCAACTGCCCGGGGAAGGTTTCGGTGAGCTCGCCACAGCGACGCATGCGGTCGTTGAGTTCTACCTTGGTGCGGGCTTTTTCCAGCTTGTTGTTTTCCACCACGTGGTTCATGTAGCCAATGGCGATCAACAGGGCGATCCCGGCTACGACGAGCAGGGTGATCATGAGTGGTGTCACCGGTAAGACCTCTTTATTGTGGTACGCATGTCATGAGTGTAGTGGCTTGGCTTTTAAGCGCATAGGCCCGAGCGACGCGATTAGACGGGCGTCGTGCTGTTTATAGGAAGCATAACCGGGTGGACGCACATTGCCATCATTTGCCGGGCGCGACTATAGCGTCTCGGCGGGTGACAGAATATAGGCGTCAGAGACCGGGCGGGCGAAATGTCCGGATCGCCTCCAAACCGGGCGAAGTCATTGATTTAAATAAATTTATATCTGGGGGTTGACGACCCTTCAATCCATCCATAGAATGCGCGCCACTTACAGCGTAAAGCACTCAGCCAAACGCTATAAGTAGTGAATGTTGTACGTGTGTCCCCTTCGTCTAGTGGCCTAGGACACCGCCCTTTCACGGCGGTAACAGGGGTTCGAGTCCCCTAGGGGACGCCAATGCGGGAATAGCTCAGTTGGTAGAGCACGACCTTGCCAAGGTCGGGGTCGCGAGTTCGAGTCTCGTTTCCCGCTCCAATTTTAAACAGCGTTGCTTTCGGGCAGGGCTGAGTGAAACCAGAACCAAGTCTTCGGAGGCGGGTCTGGGCACTGGAACACACACCATGTGTTCCGGGCAGCGTGTCCCCTTCGTCTAGTGGCCTAGGACACCGCCCTTTCACGGCGGTAACAGGGGTTCGAGTCCCCTAGGGGACGCCATTTGCGGGAATAGCTCAGTTGGTAGAGCACGACCTTGCCAAGGTCGGGGTCGCGAGTTCGAGTCTCGTTTCCCGCTCCAAATTCAAAAAGACGCCGCTCATTTGAGCGGCGTTTTTTTATGCGCGTAAAAAAGCCATTTAAATGCCCAAGGTTATGTATCCGGCGCTCAAGGGCCTTTAACGAGCGATTTGCGTTGTCTGCGGGGGCTGGCAACGATTTTCCTTAATATTGAAGGGAAGGTGAGAGTACTTCCTGCAAAATTTAAGGGAAAACGCTTAGGAAGATTAATAGTTCATTCCTAAAGAAATGCACTTCTCCTAACCTTCCAGTACCCATTCTGGAGATGCATTTATGCTGATTTTCGTTAAATCGATGGTCATTGGGCTGTGCATTGCAGCCCCTGTAGGACCCATTGGGCTGTTGTGCATACAGCGAAGCCTGATGCTTGGGTGGAGAGCCGGTTTCGCGACGGGATTGGGCGCGGCCACAGCCGACTCGATCTATGGATTCATCGGTGCCCTGGGTGTCACGGCCATCATTGCGACGCTCATCAGCTTCAAACCCTGGTTGTGTATCTTTGGAGGGCTGTTCCTCGCCTACATTGGCTATCAGACAATACGATCGAAGGGCGGCTCGACGGCCATGGCGGGCGAGCGGGCCAATATGTTCAAAGCCTACTCGACCACGCTGTTCCTGACGCTGTCCAACCCCATGACCATCTTGTCGTTTATCGCGATATTTGCCGCATTGAGTGACGGCATGGCCAGTGACCAAGGCGGCCAGCACGCCTTGCTGCCGATGGTGACCGGTATCTTCCTGGGTTCGGCGGCCTGGTGGTTGGGGTTGAGTGGGTTCTCCTCCATTTTCAAGGCGCGGATTGCCGAATCAAAGCTCAGGCTGATCAACTACTTTTCAGGGGCAACCATCACCATCCTGGGGGCCTACCAGGTCGCCACTGGCGTCATGCTCGCCACGGGAACCTGACCTGGAGCTTATGCCTCGCTGAGCGAGGCATAAGCCTGGTATCTCCCCTGCGTTGCATGGGGACGTTTTACTGCAGTCTGAACTCGACGTACGCCCTGAAACGGCCTATCGCCTGGGTGATTTGCGAGGCGGTTGCATTGCTGAACGACAGCCTGACCTGGGTGGTGGCCTCATTCATCAGCGAAAACAAGGTGGTGGGAAATACAATCACCTTGAACAGCCTGGCGCACTCGCGCATTTCAGAATATCCAAAGACGAAAGGCAGCTGCACATTGATGAAGAAGCCGCCTGCCGGATGATTCCAGCTGACCGCTCTTTGAGCGCCGATCCTGAATGGAAATTCGCGCTCAAGGCATTCAAGCATGTGATTTCTTTTCTTTGTATAAGACAGCACCCTGGGTTGGTTCAGCCTTTTCAACGAGTAGTCGTTCTCGATCAGCAGGCCTGCGACAACCGCCTGGCACAAGGCAGGGGTGTTCACCGTGATCAGGCTTTTGGCTTTGCACAATCGGCTGCTGAAGGACATGACCCCAGTGCCCTCTGGGGCGACCACATAGCCCATGCGCAAGCCCGGGAAAATCGATTTGGCAAACGAGCCCAGCAAGAACACTCGGCGGCTATCGATGGACTTCATGGACGCAATGGCATCGCCTTCGTACCTGAAGTAGCGGTAGGCAGTGTCTTCGAGGATGAAAAAGTTCTTTTCATCGGCCAGGGAGAGCATGGCTCTTCTGTTGTCATGGGAAAGGCTGTCGGCGGTAGGATTGCTGAAATCAGGAATCGCATAAAGCGCCTTGATTCTTTCACCTCTGGATTCCAGCGCTTCAATGAGCCTGCGCAGGGCGATCGGATCAAGAAAGGTCGTCATGGGGACGGGGACTATTTTTATATCCAGCAGTTTTGCGATACCCGTGATGCCGGAAAACACCGGGTCAGGTACCAATAAAACCCCACTGCCTTCAAAAATGGACAGGAGCGTCAAGGTGCAGGCTTCTTGAAAGCCCATGCACACCACAATGCTTTCAGGGTTGGAAACGTTGATCGCTTCATCCACCAGCAAATGGCTGGCGATTATTTCATTGATGATTCCAGAGGTTTTTCCATATTGGCAAAGCAGCGTCGCAAGTGACTGTTCGGTGCCGGCAACGTGATCTTTGTATTGGGCCAGGCCCCTGTCGATGAGCGAAGGGTCGCACTGCTCATCATCGGGTCGACCGGAGGCCAGTGAAATGGCCTCCGGGTTCTCTTGGGCAATGGAGTTCAGTAGGTGGATGACGTTCAGGATGGGGTCGTCGAATATTGTGCTTTCGAATGCGCTGGACACTTTCGCTTCTCCATAAAAAGCAACGAGCCATTGAAGGCCCGTTGCTCATGATCAACACCCGCTACGCAGGATCGAGTGAGCGTTCTTGATCGACCTGCCTCTCCATGGCTTCGAATGCCTGCAGCAGGTCGTCCTTGAGGTCATCCAGGTCCTCCAGGCCGAAGCACAATCGAACCAGGCCTTTCTCGATGCCCATGTCCGCTTTTTCCTGATCCGTCATCGAGGCATGGCTGCCACTGAAGGGCTGGGCAACCATCGACGTCACGCAGGCCATTCCAGTGCCCGTGCCAAACCATTGGAGCGTGCTGGTGAACGTTTTGTAGAAGGGAACCAGGTCGGGCCGAATATCAACAAACACAATGCCGCCATAACCGGTCAGTTGTTTGCCATCGACGCGTGGGTAATAGACATGCTCAATAAAAGGCAGCTCGCGCAGATAGTTGAGCATGCTTGCTGTCGTCTGGCTGTGCTTTTCCATGCGCAGGTTGAACGTCTGCATGCTTCTGCGAAGCAACCATGCGCTATGGGGCGTTAATATCGTGCCTGAATAAAAGCGACCCTCAAGCAGGCGGTTGTAAATCATTTCACTGTTGACCAGAACCAGGCCGCCCATGACATCGCTATGCCCGGAGAAGTATTTGGTTGCGCTGTACAGTGAAATGTCGGCGCCAAAATTCAACGGCTTCTGAAATATCGGCGTGGCCCAGGTGTTGTCAACCACCACCAGTGCTTGCGGGTTGTTTTGCTTGACGGCCCGGCTGACCGCATGAATATCGATGTCTTTCAGGAAGGGGTTGGTCGGTGTTTCGAAAATGACCATGTCGACGTTCGCCGGCAAGGCATTCAACCCATCTTGTGTGGTGAGATCCAGAATCGTCAGGTGTGCGCCGATGCGTGCCGCATAGCGTTGGAACAATTTATAAGAGCAGCCATAGATGTATTTGTTGATGACCAGCGAAGCACCCGGTTTCAACAGTTCCAACACCATGTAGATGGCGCTCATCCCGGTGCTGTAGGCCAGGGCATATTCGCTGCCCTCCAGGGACGCGACAACCTGTTCCAATTCGGTCACATTGGGATTGGCCTTCCTTGAGTAGAAGAAGGCCGAGTCGGCGCTGAAGGCGCTGCACTGATAAATAGGCGTGACCGAAGGACGCGCGTCCCGGTCATCGACCTTGATATGAAGTATTTCAGTGGACACTTTCATGCTTGGCTGACCAGTTTGATGACCTGTTCATACATGTTCTGCTTGCCCTCGTAACCAATGGTCGGGGTAATGTCGTTTTGCGAAATACCAATCTCTTCAATCGACTCCGTGGGGAAGTGAGCCCTGTCGAATACTTCATGAAGGTTCGAGTTCACTCCGTTGGGGAGCCAGACCTCAGGACCGGTTTCATCGATGCGTGCCTTGGCAATAATGAATCGATAGCTTTCATGCGGCCGCAGCGTCAGTGATTTCCAATCGCTGTTGTGCCCGTCCGTATAGTTGCGCCGCAGGTAGACGGTCTGTTCGAAATCTTCGGTATTCAGCACTTGGGCGTGCAGCGACACGATATCCCCATGCCACTCGAACTTGCGTTTCTCGTAAGCGCTCAGCGCGTCCTCTCGCAGCTCGACTGGAGCGTTCGCCTGGTGTTCGCCCAGTAATTTGAAATGCGCATCGTGCCCGCATTGAGAGCAGCAACCCTCGCTGTCCAGCCCGATGATTTCAGCGTTCAAGCCGTAGCGGGTGACGAGCAGGGCGTTACAGTTGTTGCAACTGGTGTTGGTTCCCTCGACATCATTCACGTTGCCCAGGTAGACATGCTCAACGCCCATGCTGCGAGCAACGTCCCGAGCCTTCAGCAGCCGGTCTACAGGGGTACGGATGCTGTTGCTCATTTTGTAATCGGGGTGGAACCTGACGAAGTGCAGCGGCACATTCGGGCCCAGCTCATCCAATACCCACTGGCTGATTTTCCGGGCCGTTTCCTCGTCGTCGCTGATGTCGGTCACCATCAAGGTGCTGACCTCGACATATTTGCCGGCGTCATAGACCTTCTTGATGCCCGCGAGGACCGGTTCTACCCAGCCGGTCGTGACCTTGCGGTAGTATTCCGGGGAAATGGATTTCAACGAAATCGAGAAAATATCGATGACCGGCAATAATTCATCGATGGCTTCTTCACTGATAAAGAACGCCGATTTATACAGGTTGATCAGGCCCGCTTCCTTGGCCAGCTTTGCCGTGTCGAGGATGAATTCATGCCAGACAACGGGATCGTTATACGTCCAGGAAATGACGCGTATTCCGTGCTTGAGTGCGGTTTCCACAACTTGTTCAGGGGTGTAGTAGTAAACGTCTTTGTCGGTGACGTACTTGGCTTGCGAGGTCTTCCAGTTGTGGCAATAACCGCAGTTGAGCATGCAGCCGATATTGCCCAGCGACAGGATCCGCTCTCCAGGCGCAAAGTGGAAAACGGCTTCGGTCTCAATCGTTTCTTCCGTACTGTGAACGCCTTTGCCGTAGTTCAATGTAACGAGTCTGCCGCCACGGTTTCCGCGCACTTTGCAAAAACCTACCTTGCCCTCCTGTATGACACAGTTTCGCGGGGAAAGATGACACTTGACGACGCCCCCTGGGAGTATTTCTTCCAGTTTTGCCGGGCTGCTTTCCAAGGTCCAGTTTTTATTTTTTGTAGTGTCCATCTTTCTCACTCCTCATCACGGAAGTTGCTGTCAATATCATCGGTTGAAAAAGTCGAGGCGAAACAATCCTGCCGCCATGAATGGCAATCATCTTTATGGGTATTAGTAGGCGGATGAAGCGCGAATCAATCCATGGTTCTTGAGTGAAAAGCGCTTGGCATTCATGTTCATGAAGGGTTGGATAAGCGGGCCGATCACTAACAGGAATGCAATCGTTCCCACGCCGAACGGGCCGCCTAAAAGCCAGCCGCTCGAAAAGATGCCGATTTCAATGATCATTTTGGCTTTGGTGAATGACCAGCCCCACTTGGAAACCATGGTCAGTACCACGAGGTCCATGATTCTGATTCCAATACCGCTCATGATGATCAACGCGGAGGAATAGGCACATAACATCAGCCCTGTCGCCAATAACGTGTACTCATTCATTCTCGCGATCAAATACTCTCCGAGCCCCAGCCATGACCAGAGATCAATCAAAAGACCGGTCAGTGTTGTTGTAATAAAGGGGCTTATCGGCGGGTATTTTCTATTCCAGAGCATCCACCATGTCAGGAAGAAGAGGGACACGATAGCCGAACAGATGCCCATGCCCAGCATAAGTATTTTATCGATCGAGATGATCAAGACGTCTAGTGGGTCGGTACCCAGTTGACTGATGATGAAGCACTTGGCGCCCAGCGAAAAGAGACCGACACCCATCAAGTACATCAGGATCTGGTCCTTCTTGAAGCGCCGCAGATTTAGCACTTGCGTGCCAATGTGCTGGGTGAAAGAGTATGACTTTTTTCCACACTTTATCTTTTCATCTTCCATGCGAACACCATCCCTGGAGAGAATATTTTATTATGAGTGCGTCACGCTAAAGCGCAGGGCTATTGATTGCCCTCAGGCTTTCAGGCTGGAAATAGACTAGCGCTATGCTTTATTTTGGTGCATGCTTTTTTTAATGAAAAACGCGGGCTTTTCATTAAAATTTATACTTTTAACCGGGGAAAACGCACATGGATCGTATAGACGTCAAAATCCTGGGTAAGGTACAGGACTGTGGTCGCATTTCCATCACAGAGCTTTCCAAGCACGCAGGTCTTTCTATTCCTGCCACCAATGACAGGTTGCGTAAACTTGAAGACTCAGGGGTGATCAAGGGCTATTGCGCTCAGTTAGATCCAACCAAACTGGGGTACGGCATATCAGCTGTCGTCGGCATCACCACTCTCAAGCCGGCGAAGTCCAAATTAATAGCAACGCTCACCGACATACCCGAAGTCGTAGAGTGCCTGCACATCACCGGAAACGACTCCTATCTGATCCGGATCTACGCCAGATCCATGGCTGAGATCGAGGACATCATTGCGAAAATCAACGCGTACGGAGAGACGCGTACCAGCATTGTTCTGTCCATTCCTATCGAGAGAAGAAAGCTCGCCCCATGAGCCTGGGTGCTGCGCACTGACTACGTACTTTGCTGAACAAACATGGCTCACCTCTCAAGGCTGTGCACCAGGTTTTCAATCGCTTCCAGAGCCGCCTCATCCGGAGGTGGCGGTGCAGGGTTTGCGCTGCGCATCTGGTACGCAAGACGGTACTCACTGGGGGTGCAACTGGCGTATTGCTTGAAGGCGCGGGCGAAGTAGGACGGGTCCTTGAAGCCTGCCTCGTAGCCGATGCTGGTGATGGGCATCTGGCTGTTATCGAGCAGTTCCTTGGCAAAGCTCATGCGTTTGTTCAGCACATAGTCGGTGAAGCCGAGCCCGTTGGCTTCCTTGAACACCCGGCTGAAGCGAAATGTGGTCATGCCGCAGCGCTTGGCCAGATCGCGCTGATCGATGCTTTCGCGAAAATGCTGGTCGATGTACAGCATGATGTGGCTGAGAGCCTGGTGTTTCTGGTGCCCGGAGGTCAGGCGGATACTGTCCGGCAGGGTCGGGGAGTGGTCGATCTGCGAGGTCTTGCCCCGGCCATTGGTATTGCGACGCAGTTCGCACAGTTGCACCACGGCCGTCAGGTAGCGCTTTCTCTCGGCGGTAGACAAGGGCACCACCATGTATTCCCAGACGCTGGAGCGCATGGCCCACACCGCCAGTTCTTCGGAGTGCTGCACGGTGAACATGGTGATGGGGGTGGCAGGAACGGTCCGCTTGATCTCCAACAGGCGCCGCAGGCCCGGCGTGTCCGGGCGATCGAAGTGGATGCAGATCATGTCGACCTGTTCCCCGCCGGGCAGCATGGCGTTCTTTGCCAGCGTGCAGTCGCAGGTGTCCTGGAACTGGGAGACGAGTTCCTTGGTGGACCGATCGTGAGTCAGATCGAACCATAACAGCTTTGGTTTTTCAGTCAGACTTGGCGCCATAGGACGACTACCCAGAGGTTCTTTCTGCCCTTTAGCTAGCAGTATTGTCACAGTGCTATCACTTCGCCGAATAATTTTTTATAAAAAACCGATCTTTTAGCGCCGTCCCCGCCATGCGCCGCTTGCAAGCACCCGCTTGTGCTGCCGCACGGGATGGATTTCCCCGATTCGAGTCATTTTCCATTCCCGCAAAAAAATCCTAGCGATGTGCAAAATCCTCCTAACGGCTATGACCACCTGCTGACTAGGGTTGCATCAGGCAGTTCGCAATGTACTGCCTCTTTGAAAAACAACCCCAATGAGGTGTGCGAAATGACTCTTCAAACTATCAAGGCTTCGGTACTGAAGTTCGCCAAAGATGAAGACGGCCTGACCATTGTGGAATACGCCGTGGCCGGTGGGTTGATCACGGTGGCTGTGGCGGCGATGTTCGTCTTGCTGGGCAGCGCCGTGAACACCCGGATTACCGCACTCTGCGCCGCGGTCAAGGGCTCTGCCTGCTGACAACCGCTCCCTTTCGGGAATGGGATGAAGCCCATCGAGGCGCCGGTTTCAGCATTGCCTGATAAAGCTTCGAAGTATTTGCTCAATGGGCTTCGCATTGTTCTTTATCAGCCGGTTTTATGACCGTTGAAGTGAGGTAAATGACATGAAAGTTCAAAGACTCAGAACTTCGATAGTTAAGTTTATCGATGATGAAGACGGCCTGACCATTGTGGAATATGCCGTGGCCGGTGGGCTGATTACGGTGGCGGTTGCCGCGATGTTTGTTCTGCTGGGCGGTGCGGTGAATGATCGGATCACTGCGCTCTGCGCCGCGGTAAAAGGCTCTGCCTGCTAACTCCAACCGCACGATGGAGACGCATCATGTCCATGGAATTGCTGATGTCGACGGTATTGCTGCTAGGACTACTGGGTGTGGCGGTGGTGAGCGATCTGCTTCGCCACCGCATCCCCAACACGCTGGTGCTGTTGGGCCTGGCCTTGGGATTGGCCAGCCAGATTTATACAGACGGGATTGGCGGGCTCGGCGACAGCCTGTTGGGCATGCTGATCTGTTTCGCGCTGTTCCTGCCCATGTACGCCGTCGGTGGCATGGCTGCCGGTGACGTCAAGCTGATGACCATGGTCGGCAGCTTCCTGCCCTTTCATTACGCACTGTGGGCGGCGCTGTTCAGCCTGATCGCCGGCGGTGTGTGCGGTTTCCTGATCGTCCTGGCTCGCGGCCAACTGCTCCAGACCCTGCAGCGCTACTGGTTGAGCGTCCGTGCGCAGGCGTATCTGGCGCCTGGGTCGGATGAAGTGGCCGGCAAACCTTTTCCTTACTCGATTGCGATCCTGATCGGCACTTTGAACAGCGTTTACTGGCAGCTGGTTGCCGGTGGCTGGGGAGTCTAGTCATGCACGTCATTAACGATAGCGATGCCTACCCCAGCGAACGGGAAGCAGTACAGCGGTTGGCGCCGCAGCCGAGCTCGATTCGCGACACGGGGCTGACCGACAGTTTTCTCGGCGAGCTGGTGTGCAAACATCTGCACGATGCCGGTGTGTTGGACATGTCGCGGCTGGTGGAGCGCCTGGCGCTAACCGGCGCGGTGCTGGAAGAAGTCCTGGCGTTCCTGCGCAAGGACGGTCGCGTCGAAGTGCTGGGCCAGTTGGGGCAATCGGGTGGACAGACGCTGCGTTATGGCCTGACCGAGCGCGGCCGCAGTTCGGCGCGTGACGCCCTGGCCCGTAGCGGCTACATCGGCGCGGCCCCGTTCCCGGTGAGCACCTATCGCTCGCTGATCAAGATCCAGACCATTCACCATGGCCGCATTACCGCCAAGGACATGAATCACGCCCTGGCAGGCATGGTGTTGAGCCAAGGCATGCTCGACCAGTTGGGCGTCGCCCTGAATTCCGGGCGGGCAATTATGATCTACGGCCCGGCGGGCACGGGCAAAACCTACGTCAGCAGCCGATTGATCCGGCTGTTCGCCGAGGCGATCTGGGTGCCCCATGCCATTGTCATCAACGAGTCGGTGATCGAGATCTACGATCCGCAGGTGCACCAGCGCCTGGATGACAACGGCCAATCGAACAACCTGATGCTCAACGAAGGCATCGACCGCCGGCTGCTGTGCTGCAAACGCCCGATCGTCATCACCGGCGGCGAGCTGAACATGGAACAGCTGGACGTGCGCTACGACCCATTCACCCGGCAATACCAGGCGGCGTTGCAGCTCAAGGCCAGCAATGGCCTGTTCATCATCGATGACATGGGCCGCCAGCGCATGGCCCCGGCCGAATTGCTCAATCGCTGGATCGTGCCCATGGAGGAGAAGCGCGACTTCATCAACCTGGGCGGCGGCCGGCATTGCGAATTACCGTTCGACCTGGTGCTGGTGTTTTCCACCAACCTCAATCCCCTCGAATTGGCCGACGAGGCCTTCCTGCGGCGCATTGGCTACAAGGTGCAGTTCGGCTACCTCAAGCCCGAGGAATACGAACAAATCTGGCGCCAGGAGTGCGAACGCCTGGGCATTCCTTATGACCCGCTGTTGGTGCGCTATGTCCTGCAGCGGTTGTATGCAGCCGAAGGCATGCCGCTGGTGCCTTGCCATCCCCGTGACCTGTTGAACATGGCGCTCGACCGTCAGCGTTACCTGGGCGGTTCCGGCCCCCTGTCGCCGCAAGAGCTGGAATGGGCCTGGCACAACTACTTCGTTCAGCTCGACTTCCTTTGATCTGGAGATACCGACATGAGCTCTCGTACGCTTCCGCTGATAGGCATTTCCCTGGTAATGGGCCTTGGTGCCGCATGGATGGCTGACTCCTGGTTGAGCGCGCGACTCAACGCGACCCCCGACGATCACTTGCGAAGCGTGGTGGTCGCTACGGTGGAAATCCCCTTTGGGCAAATGGTCGAGGCCCAGCAAGTCACGACCGTGCGCATGCCCATGGACACGATCCCGGACGACGCCTTCGATTCCAGCGAGCAGGCCGTGGGCAAGATCGCCACCTTCGACATCCTGCGCGGCGACATCGTGCGGGGTGCGCGTCTGAGCGAGCACTTGGGCGGCAGCACCCTGGCTTCGCTGATCGCACCGGACAAGCGGGCCATATCGGTGCGTGTGGATGATGTGGTCGGTGTCGGCGGGTTCCTGCTGCCAGGCAACCGGGTCGACGTGTTGGCGACCAAGACCACCAACGCCGGCAGCAACAGCGCGACGTCCCGGACCCTCCTGGAAAACCTGCGGGTGCTGGCGGTAGACCAGACCGCCGGCACGGACAAGACCCAACCGGTAGTGGTGCGGGCCGTGACGCTGGAAATGTCGGCCACCGAAGCGGAATTGCTGGTCACCGCGCAGACCGAAGGCAAGCTGCAATTGGCCTTGCGCAATCCGTTGAACCTGGAGAAAAAAGCCGTGGCCGTTGCGCCGCCAGCCCCTGCGCCGGTCATGGCGATGGCGGCGTCCCCAATGCCAAAACCTGTGATGCAGCGCAGTGCCAAGCCGCAAGGCGGGGCGATCACGTTGATCCGCGGGGTTGAAAGCAGCGTGATCAATGTCCGCTGAGTGATGCCTCCATGCCAGGCCGTTAAAGGTCGTGGCGATGCCGATCCTCAAACGTTGTAATGAGGGCTCGATGATGAATGCCAATATCCGGCGCCAGGGAGGGGCGGTGAGTGTTTTGATGGTGATAGCGTTGGCGGCGATTGCCATGATGGCGGCCTTGGCCCTGGATGGCGGGCACATGCTGCTGAACAAGACCCGTTTGCAAAATGCCGTGGATGCCGCGGCTCTGGGCGGCGCCAAGACGTTGAGCCAGGTGACGGGCGGCATGAACATGGCCAGCACGACGCGCGCCGCAGCCTTGGATACCTTGAGCAGAAATGCCAGCGCCGTGGGCAACGCCGAACTGGCCACCGCCGTCGCCGGCAATCCGGGTGCTTTTGCGGCGGTGGAATTGTCCAGCAGTGTCTATGGCCCTTTCTCTTACCCCGGCCCCACGGACGCCAAGTACGTGCGGGTGTCGGTTGCCAACTATCAACTCAACGGTTTTTTCTGGAGTTTCGTCCAGTCGATGGGCAGCGGCGGCTTGGGTGGCAAAGCCGTGGCGGCGATCGCCACCGCCGGGCCCAGTCCCACTTCACCTTGCGATGTGGCACCCCTGATGGTCTGTGGCGACGCCAGCCAATATGACCCCGCCGCGGGTAACTTCTGGAGCTACCACTTTGGCGACCTGGTGGTCTTGAAGACGGCGGCGGGCAATACCTCACCGATCGGACCGGGCAACTTTCAATTGCTCGATTTCGGCTCCGGCGGCAGTTCGGTTCGTGAGGATCTGGCGGGTGGCGGCTCGGTCTGCCGTGCCGTTGGAGACAACGTCCAGACGTCCCCAGGTAATACCGTCGGCCCGGCGTCCCAGGGACTGAATACACGCTTCGGCATCTACAACGGCCCGGTCAGTGCGTCCGACTATCCGCCGGATCTGATCACCGCTTCGAGCTCACCGGCGATGACCTACAACGATGCGCTCTCACAGGCGCAATACAAGGGCAAGCCGGTTGTTTCAAGTAGTGGCGATCTTTCGGCGGGCGGCGAGGAGATACAGGACTACAACGACTGGCGGACCCAGGTCGCCGCGTGTGTGGCGGGAAGCGGCAGTGGCTGCCAGAGCAACGGGGTGTTCGAGCGCCGGATGCTGAAAATCGTAGTGGGCAACTGCACCGGCAAACAAGGGGGCTCGACTTCTATTCCTGTTCTGGGGTTCGGCTGCTATTTCGTCGTGCAGCCCATGAGCGGCGGTGGCACCCAGGCGCAGATATTCGGCCAGTTCGTCCATGAATGCGAGGGTGACAACGTCCCTGGCCCGACGCCGTCCAACGACGCTGGCCCGCAAATCATCCAGCTCTACAAAACCTATCTCAACGGCAGCGGCACGCCGAGCACCGACTCGTAGGAGGCGTCATGGGACTTTCTCATTTCAAACCAGCGCAAGCCCAGCAAGGCGTGGCGCTGGTGGAGTTCACCCTGGTGCTGCCGTTGCTGCTGTTGTTGCTGCTGGCCTTCGGCGAGTTCGGTCGCATGCTCTACCAGTACAACGTGCTGTTGCAGGCCAGCCGCGATGCCGACCGCTTCGTCGCCAGCCAGGCGTGGAACTCCACCCTCGGCGCCGTCGCCTTGGGCGGCACGCTCCTGACCCAGACGAAAAACGTCGCGGTGTATGGCGTGCCCAGCGCTACTGGAACCGCCGTGGTGTCCGGGTTGACCACGGCTAACGTGCAGGTCGCCGCCGTGGGCATTGATCATGTGCGCGTCACCATTACCTACACCTTCTGCCCGGTGATTGGTGCGGGCAGTTGCAATGGGTCGATCCCCGGTTTTTTTGGCAACGCCATTCCGCTGGGCATCCAGTTGGTGGCGACCACCGTCATGAGGGCGCTCTGATGAACAATAAGCACATGCGCGGCACGTACGTCGTGGAGTTCGCCTTCGTTGGCCTGCTGGTGTTCACCCTGCTGTTCGGGGTGCTGGAAATGGGCCGGTTGTATTTCACCGTCAACGCCCTGGATGAAGCCGCACGGCGCGGTGCGCGTCTGGCGGCGGTGTGCAACATCAGCGACCCGGTGGTGTTGCGCCGGGCCATCTTCAACGCCGCAACGGACGCCGGGACCAGTCAACTGATCAGCAGCCTGGCGACCACGAACCTGGCGCTGACCTACCTGGACGTCGATGGCGCCGTGGTGGCGAACCCCGGCGACACGTCCAGCGCCACAGGGTTTCGTGCCATCCGCTATGTCCGGCTGAGCGTGCAGAACTTCGTTTTCAACCTGTTCATTCCCGGCTTAGGCGTGCCCATCACCTTGCCCACGTTCCGGGCAACCTTGCCACGCGAAAGCCTTGGGCGTCATTCCGATTCCGGGGAGATCACACCATGCTGAACACCAGGGAAACTCCGCTTTCGACCGCGACTGGCAGAGCCGGGCTGCGGATACTGATCAGCAGTCGCGATGCCACGTCCCTGCGCGACCTGCAATGCGTCTGCCAGCGCATGCCTGGCCTTGAAGTGAGCACGCGCCTGGTCAGCAACGGCCATGTCGACCCGCTCTACGGCCTGGACCGCATGCCCGACCTGCTGCTGCTACGCGTCAGCCACCTGTGGCGTGAAGAACTGTCGGCGTTGCTGCAACGTCCGGCCCATGAACGTCCGCCGATGCTGGTGTGTGGCCCTTTGGGTGAGCAGGAGGGCATGCGCCTGGCAATGCAGGCCGGCGCCCGGGACGTGCTGCCCGAACCCATTGCCGATACCGAATTGGTGGCGGCGTTGAATCGCCTGGTCGCGGATGTGCGCCTGGGCAGTGGCAACGAGGGCAAGCTGGTCGCCGTGATCAGCGCCAAGGGCGGCTCCGGCGGAACCCTGGTGGCCTGCAACCTGGCCCAGCAGCTCAGCGCCCGGGCAGGCAATACCTTGCTGCTGGACATGGACCTGCAATTTGGCAGCGTGACCCATTACCTGGACGTGGCGCAGTCCCACAGCCATCTGGAAGTGCTGCAGCAGATCGATGACATGGACAGCGTCGCGCTGCGGGGTTTTTGCAGCCACTTCAGCCCGACCCTGCACGTACTGGGTGGCCGGGCTGGCGAATTGTGCCTGCCCCAGGACGCCCAACCGGAACAGCTCGACGCCCTGTTGCAACTGGCCCGCGCCAGTTATGACTGGGTGGTGGTGGACCTGCCGCGGCAGATCGATCACCTCACCGGTTCGGTGCTGGAACAGGTGGACCGGGTGTACGTGGTGGTGCAACAGAGTGTCAGCCACCTGCGCGACGCCAGTGCCCTGGTGCGCATCCTTCGCGAAGACCTGGGCGTGCGCGGGGATCAGTTGCAGATCGTGATCAACCGCTATGACAAAAACGCCGCCGTCAGCCTCAAGGACATCGGCGAGGCCCTGCGTTGCACGAACCTGTCGAAATTGCCCAATGACTTCAACCTGGTCAGCCAGAGTCAGAACACTGGCGTGCCGTTGGGGCTGCATGCGCCGAAGGCGGCAATCACCGCCGCCCTGCGCGATTTGACCGAAGACCTGGTCGGTCACCAGATGGCCACAGACAAGGGCCTGCTTAAACGTGCCTTCAACCGTTTTTTCGGGGGATGACCCATGATCAGCGACTTTCGTAACCGCTTGCGCAAACAGCCCATCAAACCTGGCGCTTCAGCCGACGCCCAGCCCGGCGACGGCCAGCCGGACCCGACAGCCGCGTTGATGGCCTGGGAGCAGGCCATCCCTGACGTACTGTACGAAACCCGCAGCCAGGTCACGCCGGTGGAGGCCGAGTGGCGGGAAAAGATCTACCAGCAATTGCTCAAGGTCATGGACCTGTCGTTGCTCGATGCCCTGGAACAAGTCGAGGCCGCGCGGCAGATACGCGATATCTGCCAGCGTCTGCTCGAGGAACATTCGGCACCGGTGAGTACCGTCAGCCGTCAGCTGATCATCAAGCAGATCACCGACGAAGTGCTCGGCCTCGGGCCGCTGGAACCGCTGTTGGCCGACCATAGCGTGTCCGACATCCTGGTCAACGGGTTTGCCTCGGTCTATGTCGAGCGCTTCGGCAAGCTGCAGCGCACCGACGTGCGTTTTCGCGATGACCAGCATTTGCTGAACATCATCGACCGCATCGTTTCCAGCTTGGGGCGACGTATCGACGAGTCCTCGCCCTTGGTGGACGCCCGGCTCAAGGACGGTTCGCGGGTCAACGCGATCATTCCACCGCTGGCCATCGACGGTCCGAGCATGTCGATCCGGCGCTTCGCCGTGGACCTGCTCAACACCGACAGCCTGATCCAGGTCGGCACCATGACCCCGGCCATTGCCTTGCTGCTCAAGGCCATCGTTCGCGGGCGCCTGAACGTGCTGATCTCCGGCGGGACCGGCAGCGGCAAGACCACCATGCTCAACGTGCTGTCCAGTTTCATTCCCCACAACGAACGCATCGTCACCATCGAGGATTCGGCCGAGTTGCAACTGCAGCAACCCCACGTGGTACGCCTGGAAACCCGCCCTTCGAACATCGAGGGACGCGGCGAGGTGAGCCAGCGGGAGTTGGTGCGCAACAGCCTGCGGATGCGTCCGGACCGCATTGTCATTGGCGAGGTGCGCGGCGCCGAGGCGCTGGACATGCTCACGGCGATGAACACCGGCCACGACGGCTCCCTGACCACCATTCACGCCAACACCGCACGGGATGCGTTGGGGCGAATCGAGAACATGGTGTCGATGACCGGGGCGACGTTTCCGATCAAGGCCATGCGTCAACAAATTGCCTCGGCCATCGGTGTAGTGATCCAACTGGAGCGTCAAGAAGACGGCAAGCGACGCGTGGTGAGCATGCAAGAGATCAACGGGATGGAAGGGGAGATCATCACCATGACCGAGATTTTCTCCTTCGTGCGCCAGGGCATCGGCGAGCACGGCGAGGTGCTTGGGGAGTATCGGCCCAGTGGCATGATCCCGGCCTTCCGCGATGTGCTCGCCAAGCGCGGCATCGAATTACCGCTGGCCCTGTTTCGCCCTGAGTGGATGGAGGGCCGCACGTCATGAGCAATATCCCCAGTGAGTTCATTCTGATTTTCCTTGGCATGGTATTCATCGCCGTGTTCCTGCTGTCCCAAGGCGTGGTAGTGCCGGTGTTCGGCGAGGCCGGGAAAATGCGCAAGCGCATTCGCGGGCGCCTGCATGTGCTGGAGAAGGCCAACCACTTGCCCAACATGCAGACCGTGTTGCGGCAGAAATACCTGACGCGCCTGTCCCCCTTGGAAGCCCGCCTGGAACAGCTGCCGTTCATGGCCAACCTGACCCAACTGATCGAGCAGGCCGGGCACGAGTACCGGGCTTATCGGGTGATGCTGCTCGGTCTGATCCTGGGGGGGGCGGCCGGTGCCTTGGTACTGATGCTCTCGCAGGTCTGGTGGCTGGCGCTGCTGGCGGCATTTGCGCTGACCTGGCTGCCGGTGCTGAAAATCCTGCGTGACCGCAACAAGCGTTTCGCCGCGTTCGAGGAAGGTTTGCCAGATGCACTGGACGCCATGTGCCGGGCCTTGCGTGCCGGGCATCCGTTCAACGAAACCCTGCGTCTGGTCGCCGAGGAGCACAAGGGGCCGGTCGCCCAGGAGTTCGGCATGACGTTTTCCGACATCAACTATGGCAACGATGTGCGCCGGGCCATGCTCGGCCTGCTGGAGCGCATGCCGAGCATGACGGTGATGATGCTGGTGACCTCGATCCTGATCCACCGCGAGACCGGCGGCAACCTGACCGAAGTGCTGGAGCGCCTGAGTCGCTTGATTCGCGGGCGTTTCCGTTTCCAGCGCAAGATCAGGACGCTGTCGGCGGAAGGGCGCATGTCGGCCTGGGTGCTGGTGGCGATCCCGTTCGTGCTGGCGATCGCCATCGTACTCACCAGCCCTAGCTACATGCCGGTGCTGATCAATGACCCCATAGGGCACAAGCTGATCATCGGCGCGTTCTGCGCCATGTTGATCGGGATTTTCTGGATAAAAAAAATCATCCGGATCCAGGTATAAGCGCTGTTGCGCCGAGAGGTTTGAGTCATGGACTTTTTGCTCGGATTGTTGAGTCGGTTTACCGGCAACGAAGAGCTGGCACGCCTGTTGTTCGTCACCGTGGTCGGCGTCAGTACGGTGTTGGCGGTCGTCGCGCTCATGCTATTGATGCTGGGCCTGCAGGATCCGGTGCAGCGGCGCCTGGCGCTGATCAAGCGCGGTTACGCGGGCAACACTGTGGGACAGGAGGCGCCCAGTAACCTGCAGCTCTTGCTGGAACGGGTTGGTCAGCGCTTTGCCTCGACCGATCAGGCCCACACGTCCGCCACCCAGACCTTGCTGACCCATGCCGGTTACCGGTCTGCCTCGGCGGTGCAGATGTATTGGGCGGTGCGCCTGATGTTGCCGTTGTTGATGGTTGGCGTTGCGTTGTTGCTGCTGCCGATGGTCAAGGTTTCAGTGGCCATCGGCCTGCTGGCGGTGACCCTCGTGGCGGGCATTGGCTGGTTGCTGCCGGCGATCTACGTCGGCAAACGCAAGCAGGCACGGCAAGGCCGGCTGCGTGCCGCGTTCCCGGATGCACTGGACTTGATGGTGGTTTGCGTCGAGTCGGGCCTGGCCCTGCCCACGACGATCGAGCGGGTGGCCGAAGAGATGTCGGTCAGCCAGGTTGAACTGGCCGAGGAGCTGGCGCTGGTCAATGCGCAGATCCGGGCGGGCATCACCAGCACCGAAGCGCTCAAGCAACTGGCCGTGCGTACCGGACTGGAGGATATCCAGGGTTTGGTCAGCCTGCTGGCGCAGAGTATCCGTTTCGGTACCAGCGTGGCCGATACCCTGCGGATCTACGCCGATGAGTTTCGTGACCGGCGTACCCAGGCTGCGGAAGAAATGGGGGCCAAGATTGGCACCAAGCTGATCTTTCCGCTGATTTTCTGCCTGTGGCCGAGCTTCTTCCTGGTTGCCATTGGTCCGGCCATGATCGGTGTGTTCAGGGCTTTCGGGAATATGTAGATCGGTGGTCTTATGTTCACCACAGTCCCATTGTGGGAGCGAGCTTGCTCGCGATGGCGGCCTGACGGCTGGCCTTGCTCTTGTTGACCGGGGGCCGGGTACATATCCATTCCTGCGGTAACGGCTGCTTAGGGTTCCGCCCTGACGGCGGCTCACTTTTGAGAAGCCCGGAAGCCGGCCCAGTCAAAAGTAAGCAAAACGCTCTTGCCCCACCACTCGGCACCTCGCCTAGGCTCGGTGTGCCCTCTCTCCGGCATTGCTCCGTGGGCCGCCGCGAAGGGCCATCCATGGCCGCGGCTATCCCGGCATCCATGCCGGGATGCCCACTACGCAATGCCTACGTTCGGCGATCGTGGTTAACGGGGCGCCCGAGATCAACGTCCACCCCGAGGCGGCCTAGTAGCCGACCTGGCTCTCCCGGTCGTACACCCATCAGCTCTGTTTGAGCAGGACCTGTGGGAGCAAAGCTTGCTCGCGAGGCGGCCTGACAGCCGACCTGGCTCTCCCGGTCGTACCCCGATCCCATTGTGGGAGCGAGCCTGCTCGCGAAAGCGGTGGGTCAGTTTGCATGGATGTTGGAGATGAAGGCCGCTTCGCGAGCAAGCTCGCTCCCACAGGTGATCTTGGGTGTCCATGAGTCTTGTGTTCACCCCAGGTCCATTGTGGGAGCGAGCCTGCTCGCGATAGCAGTGGGTCAGTTGCATGAGTGTTGGGGGCCCCAGGTATTTCCGGCGGTCAGCCAAAAGACCGCAGCCCCCGGCAGTTCCTACATCGGATCAAATGTAGGCGCTGTCGAGGGCTGCGGTCTTTGCGTTTCCAGCATGCTTCATTTGCTGCTGGTGATTTCTCCTGCCGAGTCCTGGTCAAAGAATTCCGGGATCGGATAGTTGAAGCTGTTGAGCCAACGCTGCATGGCCATCTCGCGTTCGGCGGCCGAGGCGGTTTGCAGGTTGGTGGAGGCCACCACGCCGCGAATCTGCAGTTGCATCCAGCTCTCGGTGCCTTGCTGTGCGGGCGAAGAGGGGCCTGGGTCAATGGCCCAGGCGCTGCTGGAAAGGCTCACCATGCAGGCGATCATCAATTGTTTGGTCATCATTTCTTGGACTCCTCGTAACGCTCTACTTGACCGCGCCGGTTGAGGCGTCGACAACCTCGGTCAGGCGGTTGGCTTGTGACGTCACTGCGTTAGCGGCCGAACCCCTGATTTTTTCCGCACGGGCTTGGGCATCTGCCACTTGTTGGGGGCTCAGCTTGGCCATGTTCGCGAGCTCGGCGGCCTGCTTCCAGTTGTCCTGGTAGATCAGCAGGGTCACCATGTTGAGCGCTGCCAGCGTGTCTGACTGCTGGAGCTCCATCGCGGTCATGAACTCGAAGCGGGCTTCTGAAATGCGTCGTTGATTGAGGTAGACGACCCCCAGATCGTTGCGGATCTTGCCTTCGGTCGGAGCCATTTTCGCTGCGCGCTCGAGGTATTGCGTAGCGGTCGCATTGTCATTTCTTGCGGCCGCCAACTGGCCAAGGCCATGTTCGCCGTCTGCGGCCAGGCATGTCCCGAGCAGGCTTTTGTACAACGGTTCGGCCTCGTTGCGGCCCATCAGGCGCAGCACCCGAGCCTTGCGCAGGCGGACCTGGACCAAGTCCTCGGGCAAGCGTTCGAGGTTCGCCAGGCTGGCGTACAAACGACCTTCGTTGGCCATGTCTTCAGCCATGTTCAGAGCCAGTTCCTGATCGGATTCGGGCTTGGCGCACTGAGTCGAGCGTGAAGCCACTACGCCGTTGCTGGCACAACCGGCGAGCATCAAGGTCGCCGCTATTGCGATCACTGCTTTCATTGAATGCCCCTTGGCAAGCCGTTGGACAATAGGTGCTTCGCACATCTGGCGCCGGCTCATTGGGAAAGCCCGCTGCGGTTGTCGAACTCGCCATGTTCGAGGAAGTACATACGGTAGAAATTCGGGTCGTAATTACGCAGTTGCTCGCCCGGCAACGTCGGCAGTTGCGCGTCGGCGGCCAACGGTTGGACCAGGTGCGGCGTGACGATCATCAGCAGCTCGCGCTCTTCGCGGTTGATGGAGTTGTCGCGAAAGAACGCGCCGAGAATCGGTATATCGCCCAGTCCTGGAAACTTGTTCACCTGGGAGCTGTTGCGGGTGCTGATCAGGCCGCTGATGACGAAGCTTTCTCCATCGGCCAGGGCGATGCTGGTGTCGGTACGACGTACCGTGAGCGCTGGCACCAGTGTCCCGGCGATGTTCACCGCGTTGGTGAAGTCCAGCTCACTGACTTCCGGTGCCACCTTCAGTGCGATGCGATTCTTGCCGATGACGGTGGGGGTCAGGGTCAGGCGAATACCGAATTCCTTGTACTCGATGGACACGTTGTCGCTGCCGGCACTGGGCACCGGTATCGGTACTTCGCCGCCGGCCAGGAAGCTCGCGCTCTGCCCGCTGAGGGCCACCAGGCTCGGCCGCGCCAGGGTATAGGCGAAACCGCTGCCTTCCAGTGCGTTGATCATCAACAGCGTTTTACCGGTGGCAAAAGACAGGTTGAACATGTCGTTATTGACCGGCAATGAAGGCCGGACAATACCGCCGACGGTGGGCAAGGTCCTCGGCGAACCGAACAGGAAGTTGCCACGGGTGCCGAAAATCGAAGTCGAGGCTTCCTTGAGTTTGGTCCGGCTGACTTCAACGAAACGAATGTCGGTCTGCACCTGGGCGAGCAGCATCGGATCTTCGGACGGTATGCTCGCAGCGCCGGTCAGCGCCTCGGTGGCCCGGCCTTTGACAAAGACCATGCTCTGGCGCGGTATCTTCGAACAGTCGGTCCAGACCATCAGGCTGGTGGCGCCTGGCGCCAGGCCCGTGAGAATAAACGCATCGTTGCCACTGGGCTGCACATCGGCAATTTTCGGGTCGCCGACTGCCAACTTCGTCACGGGGGCGAGGATGCGCAGTTCGCTCTGGAGCCCTTGGCCGACCTCGAAGGTTGCCGGCAAATTGTCCAGTTGCGAACAATTTGCCGCTGCGGCCTGGGCCGCATCCAAGCCAAGACCCATCCAGAACAGGCCATGAATGAAATGTTTTAGAACGGGAGCAGTACGATGGGTCATGAAGTGATCCTCGATGAAGAGACCATCCCTAGGCTTAACTATTTGCCTCGGATCACTTAAGAGGCCCGGGCTACCCCTTTCCATCTCACCTGACGGTCCATTGGGTCCGGTTTCAGGCCTCGTTGCTACCAGCAAACGGGCGCATTTCACCGGCCTGACTGAACGACAGGCTGCTTGCAAACGACTTTTCGGTACCCGGGGGCTCCGGGATTTTCGAAGGCAACGACGGTGTCGATCAAATCGCTTCAGGAGCGTTTTGCCGACCCTGTCATCGCTTCTGTTTGACGGTAGTTCAAGCATGGCAAAGCGCCACGCCTTGAATAAAAAAAATGACTAAAAAGTGACGGAAGGGAAAAACTCGCGCAAGCGTGCGTCAATAATCTGTCTTTTTGTGTTGTGAAGGAGATTTGCAGGAGCCAGATCCGACAGGGGGAGGCGAGGCCTGCGAGCCATTGCTGGTCGCAGGGGCTGGCGGATATCAGGCCACGTGGTAGTGCACTGACAGTGTTCCTTTCTTCTGCGAAAGCGAGGCGATGGTGACTGTTCCCAGGTCTTGCAGGCGCTGCACGTGAGTGCCGCCGCAACCGTAGGCGGCAAGCTCACCGAAACCGACTTCGCGCAGGCCTTCGCGTAACGTGATCAGGCGCGGCAGGTCGTTGGCAATCCATTCGTCGATGCCTTGCTGAATGATCGAGATGTCCAGTTCCTGAGGATTTCCCCCCGGCTGGAACTGCACGCGGCTTTCACCGGGCCAATGGTGGGCCTTGATCGGTGTCCAGCCACGGGTTTCGGCGAAATGGCCGATCAGATGCCCAGCCGAGTGCAGGCGCGCATTCAGCTGCCGACGCTGCGCATCCACGCTGATCGCAGCCGTGCCCAAGGCCACCGGACGGTCGACGTAATGGACGATCTGTGGCCCTTCCTGGACCACGCGCAGCACCTGGCTTTCACCGATCCATCCGGTGTCGCAGGGCTGACCGCCACCCTGGGGGTGGAACAGCGTGGCGTGCAGCACCACGGCAAACTCATGGTCCCGGGGGCTGCAATCCAGGACTTCCGCGTTGGCCTTGAGGTCATCGCTATGGAAAAAGAGGCGAAGCGTCATGTGCCATACCCACATCAGAAATTGTGACGGGATTATAGATAGAGCGTAAAAGGGTGATAATCCGTTCAAATTTCAATGGACTGTTGCGCCATGAGCACAAATCTACCGTTGCCGTTGCTGGCCGAAATGGCCATCTTCGTCAAGGTCGTGGAGACCGGCAGCTTCTCCGAGGCGGCCCGCCAGTCAGGTTCATCACCGTCGGCCATCAGCCGCAGTATTTCTCGCCTGGAGAAAGCCCTGGCAACCCGTTTGTTGCAACGCACCACCCGCAAGTTGCGTTTGAGCGATGGCGGGGAAGAGGTGTTCAAGCGCTGTCAGGAAATGGTTGCCGCCGCTCGGTCAGTGATGGAAATCAGCGGGCAGTTCACCCAGGAGGCTGAAGGCCGCATCCGCGTCAGCGTACCCAAGGCGGTGGGGCGTTTCGTGATTCATCCGCACATGCCCGAATTCTTGCGTCGTTATCCGAAGGTCGATGTGGAGCTGTTCCTGGAGGATAGGCAGGTTGACCTGATCGACGATCATGTCGACCTGGCCATCCGGATTACCGATCAACCTCCGGTCGGGCTGGTGGGGCGTCAGTTGCTGACCATCGATCACCTGCTTTGCGCCACGCCGCAATACCTGGCCGAACATGGGACGCCCACACATCCTCATGACCTGTTGGAACACAGTTGCATTTACCTGGGGGTGACCCCGAACGACGCGCGGTGGAAATTCAAGAAAGGCAGCAAGTCCGTCACCGTCGGCGTGCACGGGCGCTACGCGGCCAATCACACGGGTGTGCGGTTGGGGGCCGTCTTGCAGCACATCGGCATTGGCAGCCTGCCGTACTTCACCGCCCGCCATGCCTTGGAGCAAGGCTTGATCGTGCAGGTATTGGCCGACTGGACGTTCCTGGCTTCCTATCACGGTGGCTTGTGGTTGCTGCATTCCCCGACTCGCTACCTGCCGCCCAAGCTGCGGGTGTTCATTGATTATCTGGTGGTGTGCCTGGAGAAAGAGCCGACCTTGAGCACGGTGGGCGGCGGGAGTGGCCCTAGCAAGGTCGTGACGGGTTATGAGTTGCCGGAGAGTGATGGATTGTTTTGACCGGCCTCATCGCGAGCAAGCTCCCACAGGTGAGCGATGGTGAGCTGCGGCTTCTGTGGGAGCGAGCTTGCTCGCGATGGGGCCCGTCCAGGCAAAACACTTTGGCAAGGCAAAAAAAAGCCCGCCGGGTTAATCGTGCGGGCATTTGCATGACGGATCGCAATCAGTGCTTGCTGTCCTGGTCCGACATCGCCAGCAATTGCTTTTCCTGGTTCCAGTCGAAAGGCTCGTCGTTTTGCTCGGCTTCGAAACGACGCTCCTCCAGGGCCTGGTACAGGGCGATTTCTTCGTCGGGCATGTAGTGCAGGCAGTCACCGGCGAAGTACCAGAGCAGGTCGCGAGGCACCAGGTGGGCGATCTGTGGGTAACGGACGATCACTTGGCACAGGAGGTCCTGGCCCAGGTACTGGCTTTCGATCGGGTCGACGGGCAGTTGCGCGCGCAACTCGTCGAAGCGCTCCAGAAACAGGGCATGGCTTTCTTCGGGCACCTGTTCGGCCTCACCCACGGCGACCAGGATGCTGCGCAAGTGGTCAAGCAAGACAAGGTGATCGGCAACGACATTGGACACGAGATAAGTCCTCAAGAGCAAAACGGGCGCAGGAGTATAAAGCCCTTGCGCCCGCTTTTATAGATGAGGAGCGTAGCTGGCCGTCAGGATCAACGGACCTTGTCCTGCGCCAGCCTCAACTCGTCCTTATCGAAGTCATCCACATCGATGACCTTGCGCCGCGCCGCCTCGGCCGCGCGCAAGGTCTGCGCTTCACCGGCTTGCAACACACCCGCTTCCAGGGCCGCATCGATGAGGGGTTCGCCCGGCGCTGGGTTGAGTTGACCCTGCTTGAGCGCCACGTGCAGTTTCTTGTGCAGCGGATGGGCGGCGGCCAGCAGGTCGGCGGCGTGTTGCAGGGCGCCCACCGGATCATCGGCGGATTGTGGGCGATAGCAGCCCTGCAGCAACTCTTCGAGGGTCGGGTCACCCTTGGGCCGACCGATGACCGCCGCCACCTCGGCGTCGAGCCTGTCGCTCGGGCCCTTGTGACGACGACCGAAGGGGAACACCACCAGGCGCAACAGGCAACCCAGCACCCGGTTCGGGAAGTTGCTCAGCAGTTCATCCAGCGCACGTTCCGACTGGCCCAGGCTTTCCTCCATGGCCCAGGTGAACAGCGGTGTCATGTGGTCCGGCGAGTCCAGGTCGTGATAGCGCTTGAGTGCGGCGGACGCCAGGTACAGGTTGCTCAATACGTCGCCCAGGCGGGCCGACAAGCGTTCCCGGCGTTTGAGTTCACCCCCCAGCAGCATCATGCTCAGGTCCGCCAGCAGGGCGAAGGCCGCAGCCTGCCGGTTGAGGGCGCGGAAATAACCTTGGCTCAAGGCATTGCCGGGAGCCTTCTCGAAATGCCCCAGGCCGAGGTTGAGCACCAGGGTGCTGGCGGCGTTGCTCACGGCAAAACCAATGTGCTTGAGCAGCAAGGCGTCGAATTCGACCAGCGCCTGGTCCTTGTCTTCACGGCTTGCCAGGGCCATTTCCTTGAGCACGAACGGATGGCAGCGAATGGCGCCCTGGCCAAAGATCATCAGGTTGCGTGACAGGATGTTCGCGCCTTCGACCGTGATGAAGATCGGCGCACCTTGCCAGCTGCGACCCAGGTAATTGTTCGGGCCCATGATGATGCCCTTGCCACCATGCACGTCCATGGCGTGGCTGATGCACTCGCGGCCGCGTTCGGTCAGGTGGTACTTGAGAATGGCCGACAGCACCGAAGGCTTTTCCCCCAGGTCCACGGCGTTGGCGGTCAGCATGCGTGCAGCATCCATCATCCAGGCGTTGCCACCGATGCGCGCCATGGCTTCCTGGATACCTTCGAACGCCGACAACGGTACGTTGAATTGCTCGCGCACCTGTGCGTACTGGCCCGTTACCAGGCTGGTGAACTTTGCAGCACCGGTGCCCACAGCCGGCAGGGAAATCGAGCGCCCGACCGACAGGCAGTTCATCAGCATCATCCAGCCCTTGCCGAGCATGGCCTGGCCGCCAATGAGGAAGTCCAGCGGGATGAACACGTCCTTGCCCCAGTTCGGCCCATTCATGAACGCGGCGCCAAGGGGCAGGTGACGTCGGCCGATATGCACGCCAGGGGTGTCGGTGGGAATCAAGGCGAGGCTGATGCCCAGGTCTTCTTCGTCACCCAGCAGGTGGTCGGGGTCATACGCCTTGAAGGCCAGGCCCAGGAGGGTGGCCACCGGGCCGAGGGTGATGTAGCGCTTTTCCCAGTTCAGGCGCAGGCCCAATGTTTCCTGGCCTTCCCATTCACCCTTGCAGATGACGCCGGTGTCGGGCATCGCCCCGGCGTCGGAGCCGGCCAGTGGCCCGGTCAGGGCGAAGCAGGGAATATCGTCGCCACGGGCCAGTCGCGGCAGGTAATGGTCGCGTTGTTCATCGGTGCCGTAGTGCAGCAGCAGTTCCGCCGGGCCGAGGGAGTTGGGGACCATCACGGTGGAAGCCAGGTCGCCGCTGCGCGTGGCCAGTTTCATCGCCACCTGGGAGTGGGCATAGGCGGAGAACCCCTTGCCGCCGTATTCCTTGGGGATGATCAGTGCGAAGAACCCGTGCTCCTTGATATGGGCCCAGGCTTCAGGCGGCAGGTCCATGGCCTGGCCGATCTGCCAGTCGCTGACCATTGCGCAGAGGGCTTCGGTGGGGCCGTCGAGGAACGCTTGCTCCTCCTCGGTCAGTTGCACCTCGGGGTAGGCCAGCAGCAAGTCCCAATCCGGGCGGCCGCTGAACAGTTCGCCGTCCCACCACACCGTGCCGGCGTCGATGGCGTCGCGCTCGGTCTCGGACATGGGCGGCAGGGTTTTCTGGAACCAGTCGAACATCGGCGCACTGAAATACCGACGGCGCAGGTCCGGTAGCAGCAGCGGGGCCGCGACAGCTGCGAGTACTACCCAGAGGATCAGCAGCAGCCAGCCGGGCGCATGGCTGAAAATGCCCATGGCCAACAGGTAGACCGCGACGATACCCAGCGCGGGCAGCGGGGCGATGCGCCGGTGCGCCAGCCAGGCGATCCCGACGACCAGGACCAGTATCCACAACAACAGCATATGTAATCCTCCGTGAACCAAGGCAAAACCGACCTTCAGAGCTTAGACGGCATCTGCAAAACCGGCGGTCAGCGCAATGTGATTGATTTCGTGGGAAACCCTGGGTGCATGGCGCCAGTCTGGTTGGCAACAGCCGTGGGAAATCGTTCGTTAACAAGGTGAGAAAACGCCATTGTTTGGCCGGAATGCCGTTATCGCTGGCCGGGGGGCTGTGGATAAACTCGAGGCAAGCGGTGATGTTTCCCGAGAGGTCTTCCTTTTATGCAGCAATACCTGAACCCCGGCCCCTTCATCGACAGCGATCACCCCGCGGTCATCGACTTCACCGAAGCCCACCGCGGCGCCGATCGCGACCCGCTGGCGCAAGCGGTCAGCCTGTATTACGCCGTGCGCGAGGCGGTGCGCTACAACCCCTACACCTTCAGTCGCGACCCGGCGACCCTGCGCGGCAGTTACGCGCTGGCTGCCGGCGAAAGCTATTGCGTGCCCAAGGCTACCTTGCTGGCCGGCTGCGCCCGGCATTGCGACATCCCGGCGCGCATCGGCCTGGCGGATGTCCGCAATCACTTGTCCACGCCGCGCTTGCTGGAATTGCTCAGGAGCGACGTGTTCGCCATGCACGGTTATACCGAGCTGTACCTGAACGACCGCTGGGTCAAGGCCACGCCGGCATTCAACCAAGGGCTGTGCGAGTTGTTCGACGTGGCCCCGCTGGAATTCGACGGTCGCCACGACAGCGTTTTCCACCCGTTCAACCGGCGGGGGGCGAAGCTGATGGAATATGTCACCGACCACGGCCAGTTCGCCGATGTGCCCGAAGCGTTCTTCTTCGAACACCTGGAAAAATGCTACCCGCACCTGTTCGGCGCGCAGGTGCCGCTCTTGCTCGGCGACATGCAGGATGATTTGAGTCGCGCCTGATCCGGCGTATGCTGCTGCGGCATTTATCCATCGAGGGACGCCGTGATGCTGAAGATATGGGGCCGGAAGAATTCATCGAATGTGCGCAAGGCGTTGTGGTGCGCAGAAGAGTTGGGGCTGGCCTACGAGGCCATTGATGCGGGCGGGGCATTCGGTGTGGTGGACACGCCCGAGTACCGTGCGAAAAACCCCAATGGTCGGGTGCCAATGATCGAAGACGACGGCTTCGTGCTCTGGGAATCCAACACTATCGTGCGTTACCTGGCTGCTCGCCATGCGTCGGGTTCGGCCTGGTACCCCGCTGACATACAGGCACGGGCCCAGGCTGAAAAATGGATGGACTGGACCACCTCCAGCTTTGCCGCACCGTTTCGCACGGTGTTCTGGGGCGTATTGCGCACCCCGGTCGAGCAACAGGACTGGGTGGCCATCAACGCGGCGATCAAAGAGTGCGACGACTTGCTGGCGATGGTCGAGCAGACCTTGAGTGAGCAGCCCTACCTGTCGGGTGCTGAAATCGGCATGGGCGACATTCCCCTGGGCAGTTTCATTTATGCCTGGTTCGAGATGCCCATCCAGCGCGCTGCGCTACCTAACGTGCAGGCCTGGTATGCGCGGTTGCAGCAGCGTCCGGCCTACCGCAAGGCTGTCATGACCGCGTTGACTTAATACTTACTATCGACACACTTGACTGTACTTGTGCGGCGACGCCGAGCACCATTGCCTTCGTGCGCCGTGGTTGCATTGCTCGCCGCCCGCCCTTATCTATTCTTTTCCTCCCTCCCTTCTTGGTGCGTAATCCGATATGAGTTCCGCTCTGTCCATCCGGCAGCTAACCAAAACCTACGGCAACGGTTTCCAGGCCTTGAGTGGTATCGATCTGGATGTCGCCGAAGGTGATTTCTTCGCCTTGCTCGGCCCCAATGGTGCTGGCAAATCCACCACCATCGGCATTCTTTCCACGTTGGTGAACAAGACCAGCGGCACGGTGAACGTCTTTGGTCATGACCTGGACCGCGAGCCCGCCGCCCTCAAGCGCTGCATCGGCGTGGTGCCCCAGGAATTCAATTTCAACCAGTTCGAGAAGACCTTCGACATCGTCGTGACCCAGGCCGGTTACTACGGCATTCCGCCGAAGATCGCCAACGAGCGCGCCGAGCAGTACCTGACCCAACTAGGCCTGTGGGACAAGCGCGACGTGCCGTCCCGTTCATTGTCCGGCGGCATGAAGCGGCGCCTGATGATTGCCCGCGCGCTGGTGCATGAACCGCGTCTGCTGATCCTCGACGAACCGACCGCCGGCGTGGACATCGAACTGCGTCGTTCGATGTGGACCTTCCTCACCGAGCTGAACCAGAAAGGCATCACCATCATCCTCACCACCCATTACCTGGAAGAGGCTGAACAGTTGTGCCGCAACATCGGCATCATCGACCACGGCACCATCGTCGAGAACACCAGCATGCGCCAGTTGCTCAGCCAACTGCATGTGGAAACCTTCCTGCTGGACCTGAAAAACGACCTGACGACGGCGCCCCGGCTCATGGGTTATCCGGCCCGTCTGGTGGACGGCCACACCCTGGAAGTCCAGGTGGACAAAGCCGTGGGTATCACCGGGCTGTTCGCCCAACTGGCCCTGCAAAACATTGAAGTGCAGAGCCTGCGCAACAAAACCAATCGCCTCGAGGAGTTGTTCGTGTCCCTGGTGGAGAAAAATCTGGCGAAGGTGGCGGTATGAGCATGAGTTCCGAACTGCGCCCCAACCTCATCGCCCTCAATACCATCGTTTACCGTGAGGTTCGGCGTTTCATGCGGATCTGGCCGCAGACGCTGCTGCCGCCCGCCATCACCATGGTCTTGTACTTCGTGATCTTCGGTAACCTGATCGGCCGGCAGATCGGCGACATGGGCGGCTTCACGTACATGGACTACATCGTGCCGGGGCTGATCATGATGTCGGTGATCACCAACTCCTATGGCAACGTGGTGTCGAGTTTCTTCGGCAGCAAGTTCCAGCGTTCGATCGAAGAGCTGATGGTCTCGCCGGTGTCGCCCCATACGATCCTCATCGGCTATACCCTGGGCGGTGTGCTGCGCGGCCTGGCGGTGGGCTTGATCGTGACCCTGCTGTCGTTGTTCTTCACCCATTTGCAGGTGCATCACCTGGGGGTGACGGTATTGGTGGTGGTGCTCACGGCCACGATCTTTTCGCTGCTGGGTTTCATCAATGCCGTGTTTGCGCGCAACTTCGATGACATCTCCATCATCCCGACGTTCGTGCTCACGCCGCTGACCTACCTGGGCGGAGTGTTCTATTCGATTTCCCTGCTGCCACCGTTCTGGCAGACCGTGTCCCTGGCCAACCCGGTGCTGCACATGGTCAACGCCTTTCGCTACGGCATCCTCGGGGTATCGGACATCAAGATCAGCATCGCCATTACCTTCATGCTGGTGGCTACCTTGGTGCTTTACATCGGTTGTGCGCGGTTGCTGGTCAGCGGGCGCGGGATGCGTACCTAACCTTCCTGTGGGAGCGAGCTTGCTCGCGATGGCGTCAGATGAACGCCAAAAAAAGGCCTCCATTCCCAGGAGGCCTTTTTGCATTTCACATCCGGCTTTTCTTGCGCCGCTTCCACTGTCGGGCCACCCACCAGCGCCAGTAACTCATGGTGACGAAGTAGGCGAGGGCGCCGAGTACCAGTCCGGTCACCACCGAGCCGAGCAGGAACGGCTGCCACAAGGTGGACAACTGGCCGCTGATCCATTCCCAGGTCAGCTCTTCGGGCAGCGTCCGGGCGGGCACGTCCATCAGCCAGGCGCCGGTCTGGTAAGTGCAGAAGAACACCGCCGGCATGGTGATCGGATTGGTCAGCCACACCAGGCTCACCGCAATCGGCATGTTGCCGCGCACCGTGATGGCCAGTGCGGCGGCCAGCAACATTTGCAACGGGATCGGCAAGAAGGCGGCAAACAGGCCTACAGCCATCGCCCGGGCGACAGAGTGCCGATTGAGGTGCCAAAGGTTGGGGTCGTGCAGCAGGGTGCCGAGAAAACGTAAGGATTTATGTTCCCGAATGCTCTCTGGGTCTGGCATGTAACGTTTGAAAAGGCGCCGGGGCATAAGGCTTCTCGGTCGGTTCAACGCATTAAGGCCGCAAGTATGTCCGGATTCTACGGCTGACAGATTCAGACTTTGTGACAATTGATAACGCCAGCGGTGCCGTGAACCGTCTATGCCTGAAGAGGGCACTCTCAAGGACGGGTTATGCGCACAGGGTTAGTCGCGCTCGCGCTGGGGCTGTTGGCCCCGATTTTTTTGCCGGTACTGCCGCCGATATGGCTGATTACAGCCATGCCGGTGCTGGCGCTGATGGTGTTGCCGTTTCGAACCTACCCGCTGGGTTTTTTCCTGTTCGGGCTGGCCTGGGCCTGTCTGTCGGCGCAGTGTGCGCTGGATGACCGGTTACCCATCGCGCTCGACGGCGAAACCCGCTGGGTCGAGGGGCGTGTGGTCGGTTTGCCGCAACAGGGCGAAGGCGTGATGCGCTTCGAACTGGCCGATGTCCATTCACGCCGTACCCGTCTACCGACGGCGATGCGCCTCGCCTGGTTCGGTGGTCCGCCGGTCAACAGCGGCGAACGATGGCGATTGGCGGTGAAGCTCAAGCGGCCCAGTGGGCTGCTGAACCCGCACGGCTTCGACTATGCCGCCTGGTTGCTGAGCCGCGGCATCGGCGCGACCGGTACCATCAAGGATGGCCATCTCCTGCAAGCGGCCCGGGGGGCCTGGCGCGACGAGGTGCGCCAGGCCCTGGCACAGGTCGATGCCCATGGCCGCTCCGGTGCGCTGGCGGCTCTGGTCCTGGGCGACGGCGGCGGGTTGAGTCGCGAGGATTGGCAGATGCTGCAAGACACCGGCACCGTCCACTTGCTGGTGATCTCCGGGCAACACATTGGCCTGCTCGCGGGCCTGGTGTACTTGTTGGTGGCCGGTGCGGCGCGTTATGGCCTGTGGCCGGTGGGGCTGGCCTGGTTGCCTTGGGCCTGTGGGCTGGCCTTTTGTGCCGCCCTGGGCTACGGCTTGCTCGCCGGCTTCGAGGTGCCGGTGCGGCGGGCCTGCGCGATGATCGGCCTGGTGTTGCTGTGGCGCTTGCGTTTCAAACAGCCAGATCCGTGGTGGGCATGGCTGCTGGCCTTCGTCGGGGTGCTGGTGTTCGACCCGCTTGCCAGCTTGCGGCCGGGGTTCTGGTTGTCGTTTGCGGCCGTCGCCATCTTGATGTTCACCTTTGGCGCTCGTCTGGGGCCCTGGCGCTGGTGGCAAACCTGGACCCGTGCCCAATGGCTGGTCGCGCTTGGCCTTTGTCCGTTGTTGTTGATCGTGGGCTTGCCGGTCAGCCTCAGCGGGCCGTTGGTGAACCTGCTCGCGGTGCCCTGGATCAGCCTGTTGGTATTGCCGCTGGCGCTGCTTGGCACGGCATTGTTGCCGGTGCCGCTCATGGGCGAAGGCCTGCTGTGGATTGCCGGTGGGCTGCTCGATCTGCTGTTCAAGGGGCTGGCACTGGTTGCCGGACGAATGCCGGCCTGGGTTCCTGCCGCAGTCCCGCCCTGGGCCTTGGGCATCGCCGCCTTCGGTGCTTTTTTGCTGCTGTTGCCCAAAGGTGTGCCGCTACGTGTACTGGGGTGGCCGATGGTGTTGCTGATGGTTTTTCCACCGCAAGAACACCTGCCGCAAGGGCACGCCGAGATCTGGCAACTGGACGTGGGCCAAGGGCTGGCGGTGCTGGTGCGGACCCGGCGGCACGCCCTGCTTTACGACGCCGGGCCGCGCTTTGGCGAGGCTGACGCGGGCGAGCGGGTCGTCCTGCCGACCTTGCGCAAACTGGGTGTGCGCCGCTTGGACCTGATGTTGCTCAGCCATGCCGACGCCGATCACGCTGGCGGTGCCCGCGCCGTGCGCAATGGGCTGCCGACGCTGGAAGTGATCAGCGGCGATCCAGACGCGCTGCCCGCCGAGCTGCTGGCCGGGCCTTGCGACAGTGGCAGGCGCTGGGAATGGGACGGGGTCGGGTTCGAACTGTGGCGGTGGGCCTCTGCCGTCGAGAGCAACCAGAAGTCCTGCGTCTTGCTGGTGGAGGCCGGCGGTGAACGCCTGCTGCTGACCGGCGATATCGACACCCCTGCCGAGCGCGCCTTGCTCGACGAGGCCCTGGCCGTGCCGATCCAGTGGCTGGCCGCGCCGCATCACGGCAGTCGCAGTTCGTCGTCGATGGCGTTGCTGTCGCGTCTCAAGCCGCATTCGGTATTGATCTCTCGAGGGCAGGGCAATGCGTTCGGCCACCCTCATCCCCAGGTGATGGCCCGGTATCGGCGCTCGGGCCTGGCGATCTACGACAGTGCCGAGCAGGGCGCCATTCGTCTGCTACTGGGGGCTTTCGAGGTGCCGCACACCGAGGCCGGGCACCGCCGCTACTGGCGTGATCCGCCCGCAGTCGGGCCACCGGGGCAATATTGATCCAGCGCAATCGGCTGACGCGCTTATCGGTGGGGGCGGGTCTGCAAGGCGAGTCTGTGTGATAAAGTGGCGCACTTTTTCGAGGGGGCAGTCACTGTGTGGGAATTGGTCAAATCCGGCGGCTGGATGATGTTGCCGATCATTCTGAGTTCCATCGCGGCACTGGGTATCGTTGCCGAACGCCTGTGGACCCTGCGGGCCAGCCGCGTGACCCCGGAGCATCTGCTCGGGCAGGTCTGGGTCTGGATCAAGGACAAGCAGCTGAACAAGGACAAGCTCAAGGAGCTGCGAGCCAGTTCGCCCTTGGGGGAAGTCCTCGCCGCCGGCCTGGCGAACTCCAAGCATGGTCGCGAGATCATGAAGGAGTGCATCGAGGAAGCCGCCGCCCGGGTCATCCATGAACTGGAGCGCTACATCAATACCCTGGGCACCATCGCCGCCATGTCCCCGCTGCTGGGCCTGCTGGGTACGGTGCTGGGCATGATCGACATCTTCAGTGCGTTCACCGGCTCCGGCATGACCACTAACGCCGCGGTGCTGGCGGGGGGGATCTCCAAGGCTTTGATCACCACCGCTGCTGGCCTGATGGTCGGTATCCCTTCGGTGTTCTTCCACAGGTTCCTGCAACGCCGCGTCGACGAGTTGGTGGTGGGCATGGAGCAGGAAGCCATCAAGCTGGTCGAGGTGGTGCAGGGGGACCGTGACGTGGACCTGGCTGGGGGCAAGAAGTGAAATTCCGCCGCAAGCCACGGGAAAACATCGAGATCAACCTCGCGTCGCTGATCGACGTGGTGTTCATCCTGCTGCTGTTTTTCGTCGTGACCACCACGTTCACCCGGGAAACCCAGCTCAAGGTTGAATTGCCACAGGCCGTCAGCGGCTCGCCGGCCGAAGACCAGCAACTGAAGAACCTGGAAATCACCATCAGCGCCGAAGGGGCGTTCTCGGTGAACAACCAATTACTGCCCAAGAGCGACCTGGCGAGCCTGATCGAGGCCCTGCAGAAAGAGTCTGGCGGCGACACCAACCTGCCGCTGTCCATCAGCGCCGACGGCAAGACCCCTCACCAATCGGTGATCACCGCCATGGACGCGGCTGGCAAGCTCGGTTTCAGCCATCTGCGCATGACCACGGTCGAGGCGGCCCCCGCACCCTGATGGCCATGTCCGATCGATTGCTTGCCGCGTGGTATGAAGGTCACCCGGCCCTGACCCTGCTACGGCCGCTGGAGTGGTTGTACCGACGGGTGGTGGTGGGCAAGCGCGAGCGTTTCCTGGCGGGTGAAGGCCAGATCTACCAGCCCCCCGTGCCGTTGGTCGTGGTGGGCAATATCACCGTTGGCGGCACCGGCAAGACGCCGTTGATCCTGTGGATGATCCAGCACTGCCAGCGCAGTGGCCTGCGGGTCGGCGTGGTCAGCCGGGGTTACGGCGCCAAGCCGCCGCAACTGCCTTGGCGGGTCGCGGCCGAGCAGGGCGCCGACGTCGCGGGTGACGAGCCGCTGTTGATTGTCCAGCGCACCGGTGTGCCGTTGATGATCGACCCTGATCGCAGTCGCGCCATCCAGGCACTGCTGGAGGCCGAACCGCTGGACCTGATCCTGTCCGACGACGGCATGCAGCATTATCGGATGGCCCGCGACCTGGAGCTGGTGTTGATCGACAACGCCCGTGGCCTGGGCAACCGACGTTGCCTGCCTGCAGGGCCGTTGCGCGAGCCGGTCGAGCGCCTGCAATCGGTCGACGCCGTGCTGTACAACGGCGCCAGTGCCGACCGCGAAGACGGTTTCGCCTTCCAATTGCGTCCCACCGCGCTGGTGAACCTGGCCAGTGGCGAGCGGTGCTCCCTTGAGCATTTTCCACCCGGCCAGGCCCTGCATGCCGTGGCCGGCATCGGCAATCCCCAGCGTTTCTTCAAGACCCTCGAAACGCTACACTGGCGGCCAATACCGCATGGGTTTGCCGACCACGCCGAATACAGCGCCCAGGGCTTGAGTTTCACGCCATCGCTGCCGGTGGTCATGACGGAAAAGGACGCAGTCAAATGCCGTGCCTTCGCCGCACCCGACTGGTGGTACCTGGCGGTAGACGCCGCGCCGTCGCCGGCCTTCGCGGCCTGGTTCGATACGCAGTTGATGCGCCTGTTGCCGGATCGGCTTTTGCCTTAAAACCTTTTATCCAGGGGAATTCCATGGACACCAAACTGCTCGACATTCTGGCCTGCCCGGTCTGCAAAGGCCCACTCAAGCTCAGCGCCGACAAGACCGAACTGATCAGCAAGGGCGCCGGCCTGGCCTACCCGATTCGCGACGGCATCCCGGTGATGCTCGAAAGCGAAGCCCGTACCCTGACCACCGACGAGCGCCTGGATAAATGACTGCAGCCTTTACCGTTGTCATTCCGTCGCGTTTCGCTTCGACGCGCCTGCCCGGCAAGCCGTTGCTGTCGATTGCCGGCAAGCCGATGATCCAGCATGTCTGGGAGCAGGCTTGCAAAAGCAGCGCCCAGCGTGTGGTGGTGGCGACTGACGATGCGCGCATCGTCGAGGCCTGCAAAGGCTTTGGCGCCGAAGTCGTGCTGACCCGTGAAGACCATAATTCGGGCACTGACCGCCTGGCGGAGGTCGCGGCGAAACTCGGTCTTGCCGCCGACGCTATCGTGGTCAATGTGCAGGGTGACGAGCCGTTGATCCCGCCGAGCGTGATCGATCAGGTCGCCGCCAACCTCGCGGCCCACACCGAGGCGCGCATGGCCACCCTGGCTGAGCCGATCGAGGATGTGCAGACCCTGTTCAACCCCAATGTGGTCAAGGTGGTCAGTGACCTCAATGGCCTGGCGTTGACCTTCAGCCGCGCGACATTGCCCTGGGCGCGGGACGCATTCGCCCAAAGCCGTGACGTGATGCCGGAGGGCGTGCCGTACCGCCGCCATATCGGCATCTATGCCTACCGCGCCGGCTTTCTCCAGGACTTCGTCGCCTGGGGCCCGTGCTGGCTGGAAAACACTGAATCCCTGGAGCAGCTGCGTGCCCTGTGGCACGGCGTGCGGATCCACGTCGCCGATGCGCTGATCGCCCCGCCGACCGGTGTCGACACCGCCGAAGACCTCGAGCGCGTTCGTCGCCTGCTGGAGGCTTGATGCGGGTCCTGTTCGTCTGCCTCGGCAATATCTGCCGCTCACCCACCGCCGAAGGCATCCTGCGCCACAAGTTGCGTGAGGCCGGGCTGGCCGGGCAGGTGGAAGTCGCTTCCGCCGGCACCGGTGACTGGCACGTCGGCAAAGCGCCGGACAAGCGCAGCCAGGCGGCGGCCCTGAAGCGTGGCTACGACTTGTCGGCCCAGCGCGCGCAACAGGTGACCCGCGCCGACTTCGCCGCCTACGACCTGATCCTGGCGATGGACAGCAGCAATCTGCGTAATCTCAAGGCTCTGCAACCGGCTAATGGCAAGGCCGAGCTGGATCTGTTCCTGCGCCGCTACGAGGCTGAACTCGACGATGTGCCGGACCCGTACTACGACGGCGAACAAGGCTTCGAACAAGTGCTGGACCTGATCGAACGCGCTACCGATCGCCTGGTGATCGAATTGAAGGGGCGGTTATGACCTTGCAGGTTCGGGCGGGCGTCAGCCTCAAGCCCTTCAACAGTTTTGGTGTGGACGTCACTGCCCGGTTGTTCGCCGAAGCCCACAGCGATGACGATGTTCGCCAGGCGTTGGCTTATGCCACCGAACATGCCGTGCCATTGCTGGTCATCGGCGGCGGCAGCAACCTGCTGCTGACCGGCGACATCGATGCATTGGTGCTGCGCATGGCCAGCCACGGTATTCGCCTGCTCAGCGATGACGGCGAACGGGTGGTGGTCGAAGCCGAAGCAGGGGAGCCGTGGCATCCTTTCGTCCAGCACACCCTGGCGCAAGGTTGGGCGGGATTGGAGAACCTCAGCCTGATTCCCGGCACCGTGGGCGCGGCACCGATGCAAAACATCGGCGCCTACGGTGTGGAGATCAAGGACGTCTTCGCCGGCCTCACCGCGCTCGATCGCCAGACCGGCGAACTGCGCGATTTCAGCCTTGAAGACTGTCGGTTCGCTTATCGCGACAGCCTGTTCAAGCAGCAAGCGGGTCGCTGGTTGATCCTGCGGGTGCGTTTTGCCCTCAGCCGCGCCGCGCACTTGCATCTGGAATACGGCCCGGTGCGTCAGCGATTGACCGAGCAGGGCATCGAGCAGGCAACACCCACCGATGTGAGCCGGGCCATTTGCAGCATCCGCAGCGAAAAACTCCCGGACCCGGCGGTGCTGGGCAATGCCGGCAGCTTCTTCAAGAACCCGCTGGTGCCGGCCGCGCACGTGGCGCACTTAAAGCTGCAATACCCTGACCTGGTGGCTTATCCACAGCCTGAGGGGCAGATGAAAGTCGCTGCCGGCTGGATGATCGAGCGCGCCGGCTGGAAGGGCTTTCGCGAAGGTGATGCCGGGGTGCACAAGTTGCAGGCGTTGGTGCTGGTCAACTACGGCAGCGCCACGGGCCCGCAACTTCTGGACCTGGCCCTGCGCATCCAGAAAGACATTGCCGAACGTTTCCAGGTCGAGCTGGAAATGGAACCCAATCGGTACTGAACCGCGCTTTGCGACCGCCTGAAAAAACGCCCTGCACACCCCGCACACAAGCATTTGTGCAGGATTGTGCAGGGCGTTTTGCGTGATCCTGGGTTAATTTAGCTTCCTAACGATGCGACCATCGCATCCTAAAGGCCCGATGCAGACGCCTGCGTGCGCCGGCATAAGAGAGCCCGATCAGCCTGAGCCAGTCTGCGACAACCGAACCGTCAACCCGGCGGCAGATTGCTCGACCCCATAACTCGATAACTATGCGGGCGTGCCCATGATTACCCTGAAACTCAATGGAAAAGACCATCAACTGGATGTGACCGAGGACATGCCGCTGCTGTGGGCTATTCGGGATGTAGCCGGTTACAACGGCACCAAATTCGGCTGCGGCATGGGCCTGTGCGGCGCGTGCACCATCCACATCGACGGCGCCCCGGCGCGCAGCTGCATTACGCCAATCGGTTCTGTGAATGGGCAAAATGTCAGCACCATCGACGAACTTCATGTCGATCCGGTCGGACAAATCGTCCAGAAGGCCTGGCTCGACACGGCGGTGGCCCAGTGCGGTTACTGCCAGGGTGGGCAGATCATGTCGGCGACCGCCTTGCTCAAGACCAACCCCAACCCGAGTGACGAGCAGATCGAAGAAACCATGGTCGGCAACATCTGCCGCTGCGGCACCTACAACCGGATCAAGACCGCGATCCGCCTGGCCTCCACTCACCTGAAGGAGGCCAAGGCATGAGCCGCTTGCCCGATGATTTTGTCCTGAGCAACCTCAGCCGTCGCGGCTTCCTCAAAGGCGCGAGCGCCACCGGTGTGCTGGTGCTGGCGGCCACGTGGGGCCTGCCGGAGGCCTTTGCCGAGGAAAAGAAATTCGGTGCCGAGGGCATGCCCCATGGCGCGGTCGACGACCCGAAGGTGTACGTCAGCATTGCCGCTGATGGCAGCGTGACCGTGATCTGCAACCGTTCGGAAATGGGCCAGGGTGTGCGCACCAGCCTGAGCATGGTCGTGGCCGATGAGCTGGAGGCCGACTGGGCGCGTGTGAAGGTGCAGCAGGCGCCGGCCGATGAGGCGCGCTTCGGTAACCAGGATACCGACGGCTCGCGTAGCATGCGTCATTGGTATGAGCCGATGCGCCGTTGCGGTGCTGCCGCCCGGACCATGCTGGAACAGGCCGCCGCTGCGCAGTGGAAGGTGCCGGTGGGTGAATGCCATGCCCAACTGCACAAAGTGCTGCACCAGCCTTCGGGGCGTGAACTGGGCTATGGCGAATTGGCCGCTGCGGCCAGTGCCTTGCCGGTGCCGGGGCGTGACAGCTTGCGCCTCAAGCAGCCATCGGAGTTCCGCTACATCGGCAAGGAGGCGAGCCGGGCCATTGATGGTGCGGACATCGTCAACGGTCGTGCCGTGTTTGGTGCCGATGTGCATTTCGACGGCATGCTCTATGCCGTCATCGCGCGTCCGCCGGTCTATGGTGGCAAGGTCAAGAGCGTGGACAGCAGCGCGGCGCTGAAAGTACCGGGCGTGATCAAGGTGGTGCAGATCGAAGGGCGCCCGCTGCCCTCGGAATTCCAACCGTTGGGCGGCGTGGCGGTGGTGGCGAAGAACACCTGGGCGGCGATCAAGGGCCGCGAAGCGTTGAAAATCCAGTGGGACGACGGCCCGAATGCCGGGTATGACTCCATTGCCTATCGCAAGGAACTGGAAGCGGCGGCCCTCAAGCCCGGAAAAGTCGTGCGCAGCAGCGGCGACCTCGACGACGCGTTGGCCAAGGCCGACTCGACCCTGGAAGCGGCGTATTACTTGCCGCACCTGTCCCAATCACCGATGGAGCCGATGGTTGCCGTTGCCCGGTTCAAGGACGGTCAATGCGAGGCCTGGGCACCGAGCCAGGCCCCGCAGGTGACCCGTGAACGTGTCGCCGAACGCCTGGGCATTCCTTTCGATAAGGTCACGGTGAACATCACGTTGCTGGGCGGTGGTTTCGGACGCAAGTCCAAACCCGATTTCGTCGTCGAAGCAGCGGTGCTTGCCAAGGAGTTTCCAGGCCAGCCGATACGGGTGCAATGGACCCGCGAGGACGACATCCATCACTCGTATTTCCACACTGTATCGGCCGAATACCTCAAGGCCGGCCTGAACCAGGACGGTATGCCGTCCGGCTGGTTGCACCGCACCGTGGCCCCGAGCATCACCGCACTGTTTGCGCCGGGCATGACCCACGAGGCGCCGTTCGAAATAGGCATGGGCGTGACCAACATGGCCTACGCCATCCCGAACCTGCGCCTGGAGAACCCCGAAGCCACGGCTCACACCCGGGTGGGCTGGTACCGTTCGGTGTCGAACATCCCCCATGGTTTCGCGATCCAGAGTTTCATCGACGAATTGGCCCACAAGGCCGGCCAGGATCCGCTGAAGTACCAGGTCAAATTGCTCGGGCCGGACCGCAAGATCGATCCGCGTACCTTGAGCGAAGAATGGAACTATGGCGAATCCCCCGAGCGTTATCCGATTGATACCGCGCGGATTCGCACGGTGCTGGAAACCGCTGCGAAGGCCGCCGGTTGGGGCCGGGAGCTGCCGAAGGGCCGTGGCCTGGGGTTGGCGGTGCATTACAGCTTCGTCACTTACGTGGCGGCGGTGATCGAGGTGGAGGTCAAGGACGATGGCACGGTGATCGTGCACAAGGCGGACATCGCCGTGGATTGCGGTCCGCAGATCAACCCCGAGCGCATCCGTTCCCAGTTCGAGGGCGCCTGCGTCATGGGCCTGGGCAATGCCATGGTAGGGGAAATCAGCTTCAAGGACGGCAAGGTGCAGCAGGACAATTTCCATATGTACGAAGTGGCGCGCATGTCCCTGGCGCCCAAGGAAGTGGCGGTGCATCTGGTCACGCCGCCGGGTGAGGTGCCGTTGGGCGGTGTCGGCGAGCCGGGTGTGCCGCCGATTGCGCCTGCGCTGTGCAACGCGATTTTCGCTGCCACTGGCAAGCGTATTCGTAGCCTGCCTGTGCGCTATCAGCTGCAGGGCTGGCAGCAGGCGAAGGCCTGATGGACAGCGTTGATCTGAACGTCCTGCGCAGCGTGCTTGAGTGGCGCCGCGCCGGGCAGCGGGTGGTGCTGTTCACTGTGGTCCAGACCTGGGGTACCGCGCCAAGGCCGCCGGGGGCGATGCTGGCCCTGCGCGAAGATGGCGTGGTGATTGGTTCGGTGTCGGGCGGTTGTGTCGAGGATGACCTGATCGCCCGGTTGCACGACGGTCGCATTCCGGCGGACGGTCCGCCGGTGCAACTGATCACCTATGGCGTCACCCGCGAAGAAGCGGCGCGCTTCGGCCTGCCGTGCGGCGGCACCCTGCGCCTGACCGAAGAGCGGGTGGGCGACCCATACTGGGTCGCGCAGTTGCTGGAACGTTGCGAAGCCCATGAGATTGTCGCCCGCGAGCTGACAGTCGCCAGCGGCAACGTGGTCCTGACCCCGGCCAGCAAGACCGACGCCCTGGTGTTCGATGGGCAGGTCCTGCGGGCCATATACGGTCCGCGTTGGCGGCTGCTGCTGATTGGCGCAGGGCAACTGTCGCGCTACGTGGCGGAAATGGCCCGGCTGCTGGACTTTGAAGTGCTGATTTGCGATCCGCGCAAGGAGTTTGTCTATGGTTGGGAAGAGCAGCATGGCCGCTTCGTCTCGGGGATGCCCGACGAAGCGGTGTTGAGCATCCAGACCGACGAACGCACCGCCATTGTGGCCTTGACCCATGACCCACGCCTGGACGACATGGCGCTGCTTACGGCCCTGGACTCCAAGGCTTTTTATGTCGGCGCCCTGGGCTCGCGAGTCAACAGCCAGAAGCGCCGGGATAACCTGGCTCAGCTAGGCTTGTCAGCAGAGGCCATTGAACGCTTGCATGGACCCATCGGCTTGCACATCGGCAGCCACACCCCGGCGGAAATCGCCTTGTCGCTGCTGGCCGAAATCGTGGCCATCAAGAATGGCGTTGAACTGCGGCAGAAAAAGCCGCTGTAAGCCGTGGGCAAGGAGGGCGTATGAGCGAGTCGATTGGCGTGATCATTCTGGCGGCCGGATCGGGCAGCCGTTTCCGCCGTATTGCAGGCCCGGACAAAGATAAATTGCTGGCTGATTGCACCGGGCGTGACGGCGCCGTGCGGTCGGTGATCGAGCAGGTGCTGGTGAATCTACCTGCCGCCCTGGAAAAGCGCCTGCTGGTGACGAGCAGGGATCGGCCGCAAGCCGTTCGCATGGCCCAGGCCTATGACTGCGATTTCGTGGAGCTGGACTCGCCCGGCCTGGGCGACAGCATTGCCGCAGGCGTCCAGGCCTGCCCGGACCTTGATGGCTGGCTGATAGTGCTGGGCGACATGCCCTTCATCCTGCCGTCGAGCATCGAACAGGTGGTGGCAGGGATCCGCACGGACGGCATCAGCGTGCCGGTTCTTGCAGGTGAGTACGGGCATCCGGTGGGATTCGGTCGTGGGTTTGGACCGAAACTGATGGCATTGACCGGTGATCGGGGGGCCAAGGTATTGTTTGCCGGGGCGCAAGTGGTCGAAGTGCCGGTGGATGACCCGGGCGTAACGTGGGATGTAGATGTGCCAGAGGCACTGGCCTTCAAATAAAAGACGACGCAGAAGCCTGTGGAAGCGAGCTGACATTCAGTATTGATGCAAGCTGACCGACGCCATCGCGAGCAGGCTCCCTCCCACATTGGATCTTCAGTGGGCATAAATCTTGTGCCCGACCCCCAGATCCCTGTGGGAGCGAGCCTGCTCGCGAAAGCGGTCTGGCATTCAGCATTGATGCAAGCTGACCCGGCGCCATCGCGAGCAGGCTCGGCTCCCACATTGGATCTTCAGGGGGCATAAATCTTGTGCCCGACCCCCAGATCCCTGTGCGAGCTTGCTCGCGAAAGCGGTCTGGCATTCAGCATTGATGCAAGCTGACCCGGCGCCATCGCGAGCAAGCTCGGCTCCCACATTGGATCTTCAGTGGGCATAAGTCTTGTGCCCGCCCCCTGACCCCCTGTGGGAGCGAGCTTGCTCGCGAAAGCGGTCTGGCATTCAGCATTGATGCAAGCTGACCCGGCGCCATCGCGAGCAGGCTCGGCTCCCACATTGGATCTTCAGGGGGCATAAATCTTGTGCCTGGTCCCAGACCCACTGTGGATAAGTATGAAGGCATAAAAAAGCCCCGCCTGGCATGACCAGGCGGGGCTTTTTACTGGGCGGTGGAATCAGGCGTGAGGTTTAGGCTCGTGCTCTTTTTCCAGGGCTTCAGTGTGACGCGGCACGACTTCTTCAGCAGTGTGCTGAGGTTCGTCGAACGTTGGAGCCGATTCAGCCGGGGTCTCGGCGACCGGGGCAGGGGCTGCCTCGGCGACTTCTTCCACGACTGGAGCTGGTTCGACAGCAGGCGCTTGAGCGGCAGCAGCGGCAGCTTGTTCGGCTTCCTTCTGCAGACGCTCGGCTTCACGCTTGCGACGACGCACTTCACGCGGATCGTTCGGCGCGCGGCCATTTGCGGTCAGGGCGCTGGCAGGTGCTGGCTCTTCAACCGGGGCCGGTGCTTCGACAACCACGGGTGCTTCGACCACTGGAGCAGGCTCGACCACTTCTGGCTCGACCGCTTTCACGGGTTCTGGTGTCGGTTCTGGCTCGACAACAGGTGCCGGTGCAACTGGCTCGGCGGTCCAGTTGAACGCAGTCTGCTCCTCGCGGGCAGGCTCTGGGGCCTTTTCCTCGGCCGGTGCTTCGAAGGCCGGCTCAGCGGCTACCACTGGCTGCTCGACGACCGGTGCAGGCTCGGCGACCACTTCAGTTTCAGCAACCTGGGCTTCATGGGCCGGGGCGACTTCCACTTCTGGCGAAGCAGTGGTTTCTACCGGAGTAGTGGCTTCGACTACCGGGGCTTCAGCAACTGGCGCGCTTTCCACGACAGCGGTAGCGCGTTCGGCTTGTTCGTGAGCCTGGGCTTCGGCCGGGGCGCTGATTGCGCTGCTGGCAACGGCGGCAGTCACGGCCAGGCCGGCGGCCAGGTCGGCAGCGCTTGGCGCTTCAGCGTTCTCGGTGGACTCGGACTCTTCCGAACCTTCGATCACGTTGCCGTTGGCGTCACGCTGACGTTCACGACGGTTGCTGCGACGACGCTGGCCACGGGAGCGGCGGCGTGGACGATCGCCTTCGGCGGTGTCCTGGCCGTCTTCCTGCAACTGCTCTTCGGTGTTCAGCACTTCTTCTTCGCTGGCAGCGGCGGCTGCCTGCTCGGCGCGTGGCTGGCGCTCTTCACGTGGCGGACGCGGTGCACGTTCTTCACGAGGCTGGCGGGCCGGACGCTCTTCAGCGGTGGCGGCGGCAGCGACCGGGGCGGCATCCAGTGGCTCGCGCAATTCGCGAACACGTTCTTCACGCTCGCCACGTGGCTTGCGATCTTCACGCGGTGCGCGCGGCTGGCGTTCTTCACGCGGCGGACGCGGTGCACGCTCTTCGCGGGCTACGGCTGGCGCTTCCTCACGGGCTTCGCGCGGCTGACGCTCTTCACGCGGCTCACGTGGCGCGCGTTCTTCACGCGGTGCACGCTCTTCGCGAGGCTTGCGTTCTTCGTCACGACGACCGTTGCGGTTGCGGGTCTGCTGGCGACCGTTACGGCGTTCATCGTTGCGGGCAGGACGCTCGGTCGTGGCAGGCTTGGCGACGACGGCCGGGGCAGCAGGTTCTTCCTTGGTGGCGAACAGGCTGACCAGCGACTTCACCAGGCCTTTGAACAGGCTTGGCTCTGGTGCAGCGGCCGGGGCGGCAACCGGAGCGGCCACTTCGGTCGGAACCGGAGCGTTGGCGCGGGCCGGAGCGGTCTTGACCGCGGCTTCCTGGCGAACCAGGGTGCGAGTGGCGGCGGCCGGCTGGACTTCTTCCACTTCGGCAGCGGCAGCAGCGATTTCGTAGCTGGACTGGTTGGTGTGGGCTTCCGGGCTGTCATCGCGCAGGCGCTGCACTTCGAAGTGCGGCGTCTCGAGGTGATCGTTCGGCAGGATGACGATACGGGCGCGGGTACGCAGTTCGATCTTGGTGATCGAGTTGCGTTTTTCGTTGAGCAGGAACGCGGCCACCGGGATCGGCACCTGGGCGCGAACTTCGGCGGTGCGGTCTTTCAGGGCTTCTTCTTCGATCAGGCGCAGGATCGCCAGGGACAGCGACTCGACGTCACGGATGATGCCCGTGCCGTTGCAACGCGGGCAAACGATGCCGCTGCTTTCGCCCAGGGACGGACGCAGGCGCTGACGGGACATTTCCAGCAGGCCGAAGCGCGAGATGCGACCGACCTGTACGCGGGCGCGGTCGGCTTCCAGGCATTCACGGACCTTTTCTTCCACGGCGCGCTGGTTCTTGGCCGGGGTCATGTCGATGAAGTCGATGACGATCAGGCCGCCGATGTCGCGCAGGCGCAACTGACGGGCGATTTCCTCGGCCGCTTCAAGGTTGGTCTGCAGGGCGGTTTCTTCGATGTCGCTGCCTTTGGTGGCGCGGGCCGAGTTGATGTCGATGGACACCAGGGCTTCGGTCGGGTCGATGACGATGGAGCCGCCGGACGGCAGTTCGACGACGCGCTGGAAGGCGGTCTCGATCTGGCTTTCGATCTGGAAACGGTTGAACAGCGGAACGCTGTCTTCGTAGAGCTTGATCTTGCTGGCGTACTGCGGCATCACCTGGCGAATGAAGGTCAGGGCTTCGTCCTGGGCTTCGACGCTGTCGATCAGCACTTCGCCGATGTCCTGGCGCAGGTAATCGCGGATGGCGCGGATGATCACGTTGCTTTCCTGGTAGATCAGGAACGGCGCGGAGCGATCCAGCGAGGCTTCTTTGATGGCGGTCCACAGTTGCAGCAGGTAGTCGAGGTCCCACTGCATTTCTTCGCTGCTGCGGCCCAGGCCGGCAGTGCGCACGATCAGGCCCATGTCCGCCGGGGCAACCAGGCCGTTCAGGGCTTCACGCAGTTCGTTGCGCTCTTCGCCTTCGATGCGGCGGGAGATGCCACCGGCGCGAGGGTTGTTCGGCATCAGGACCAGGTAACGGCCGGCCAGGCTGATGAAGGTGGTCAGGGCGGCGCCCTTGTTGCCACGTTCTTCTTTTTCGACCTGGACGATGACTTCCTGGCCTTCGCTCAGGACGTCCTTGATGTTGACGCGGCCTTCAGGGGCCTTCTTGAAGTATTCGCGGGAGATTTCTTTGAGGGGCAGGAAGCCGTGGCGCTCGGAGCCGAAATCGACAAAGGCAGCCTCAAGGCTTGGTTCGATGCGAGTAATCCGGCCTTTATAGATGTTGGCCTTCTTCTGCTCGCGTGCACCGGATTCGATATCCAGGTCGTAGAGGCGCTGGCCGTCTACCAGTGCAACACGCAACTCTTCGGGTTGAGTTGCGTTAATCAGCATTCTTTTCATGTAGTACCGTCGGTTTCCGGGCTGCCGGAAACGGCGTTCGGCACACACGACTTCTCACGGTCGGTGTCAGGTGCGTCCTGGAGATGGCAAGGCCACTCCAGTGTCCAGCGAGTTCGACCCAATGATGGCGAAGTCGCGACGGACGCGTCCTGCTTGCTGGTACTCAAGCACTCAGTCAGGAGGAGGAATCAACCGGCGCCTGTGGACGAGATGAAGCGTCTAAATATAAGCCTAGTGCTACACAGTCCGACGGTTGTACATCTCCACCCTACACGTATCCCTGATAATTCGGGTGCGGCCGCGCGCAGAATCCGCAGCGGGTTGGCATTTACCGTGAGCTCCGGAAGGGGAGGTCACGCATCATGGCTAATTTAGGCGTTGTTTCCGAAGCATTCGCTCGGGGTCGTCCGCAGCTGACTGCACTTTGTGAACTGGCCGTGAATGTGGCGCGCAAGGCGAGTCAAAACTCTGCTTTGCGGCGTATTTCAGGCCTCATGTCACCTGCGCTCGTTACACCTGAAAACTCTACCGTTACGTAGCGAAAGCCCCGTAGGACGGCCTCTCGTCCTCGTGAATTGCGTTGGTCAGGGCCGGTTTTTGACCGTTAGTCCACTGTCCAGCCACTTTTGGCGGCGTTCGCGACTATAGCAGCAATGATTAAGTGCTTCAATTCCATAAAAAATTGTTATGATCGCCGCCATGACAACTACTGCCCCTTCGACCCCTGGCGTTCAACTGCTCGAGGTCTCGCCGGAATATGCCGGCCAACGAATCGATAACTTCCTGCTGGCCCGGCTCAAAGGCGTGCCCAAGACCTTGATCTACCGCATATTGCGCAAAGGCGAAGTGCGGGTGAACAAAGGTCGGATCAAGCCCGAGTACAAGCTCCAGGCTGGTGACATCGTGCGCGTGCCGCCGGTTCGCGTGCCCGAGCGCGATGAGCCGGTGCCCCTGGCCCAGGGGCTGCTGCAGCGCCTTGAAGCCTCGATTATCTTTGAAGACAAAGCCCTGATCGTGATCAACAAGCCCGCGGGCATTGCGGTTCACGGCGGCAGCGGCCTGAATTTCGGTGTGATCGAAGCCTTTCGTCAGTTGCGTCCGGACGCCAAGGAGCTGGAACTGGTCCATCGCCTCGACCGCGACACCTCCGGCTTGCTGATGATCGCCAAGAAACGCAGCATGTTGCGCCACCTGCACGAGCAGTTGCGCGGCGACGGCGTCGACAAGCGCTACATGGCGCTGGTGCGTGGCCGCTGGGAAACCTCCATCAAGCAGGTCCGTGCGCCGTTGCTCAAGAGCAACCTGCGTTCCGGCGAGCGCATGGTCGAAGTCAATGAGGAGGGCAAGGAGGCGCTGACGGTGTTCAAGGTGCTGCGCCGCTTCGACGACTTTGCCACCCTGATCGAGGCCAAGCCCGTGACCGGGCGTACTCACCAGATCCGTGTCCACACCTTGCATGCCGGGCATTGCATTGCTGGCGACAGCAAATACGGCGATGACGATTTCACCAAGGAAATTCGCGATCTGGGCGGCAAGCGCCTGTTTCTCCATGCTTACATGCTGACCGTGCCGCTGCCCGATGGTGGCGAGCTGAAATTGCAGGCCCCGGTGGATGACATGTGGGCCAAGACCGTGGAGCGGTTGAGTGCATCCTGACTACAAACTGCTGATCTTCGATTGGGACGGCACTCTGGCCAACTCCATTGGTCGGATCGTGGAGGCGATGCATGTCGCCTCGGACCGTATGGCGTTTGCCCGATGCGACGACTTGGCGGTGAAAGGCATCATCGGTCTCGGGTTGCCAGAAGCCATTCGCAGCCTGTATCCGGAAATTGACGACAATGAGCTGGTGGTTTTTCGCCAGCATTACGCCGATCACTATATCGCGCTGGACGCCGAGCCTTCACCATTGTTCGATGGCGTGGCGGGTACGCTGGAGGCTCTGCGTACCGAGGGCTATCACCTGGCTGTCGCGACCGGCAAGGCTCGTCGCGGGCTGGATCGAGTGCTCAAGTCCCATGGCTGGGAGGATTATTTCGATATCACCCGTGCCGCGGATGAAACCGCCAGCAAGCCGCATCCGCTGATGCTCGAGCAGATCCTGGCGCATTGCAACGTGCGGCCGGATGAGGCGCTGATGGTGGGGGATTCGTCATTCGACCTGCAGATGGCGCGCAACGCCGGCATGGGCTCGGTGGCGGTCAGCTACGGCGCTCAAACGATCGAGGCACTGCGGGCATTCGAGCCGCGACTGGCCATTGATCATTTTCCTGAGTTGCACGCCTGGCTGAGCCAGCGGGCTCTTTAAGTTTTGCTGGGGATTCACGCATGACCGATGAATGGAAAGCACCTGTCAAGGCGAGCGCCGAGAGCGGGGATGACAAAAGCTGGAAGCTGTTGGAAACAACCTTGCTCGCCAGCGTGCAGGAACAGCGTCGCTCCCGTCGCTGGGGTATTTTCTTCAAATTGCTGACCTTTACTTATCTCTTTGTTGCATTGGCGCTGTTCACGCCGCTGATGGACATGGAGAAAAGCGCTGTCGCCGGCCCGGCGTATACCGCTTTGATCAATATCGAGGGCATGATCGCCGACAAAGAGCCTGCCAGCGCCGACAACATCGTCGGTAGCCTGCGGGCCGCCTTCGAGGACTCGAAGGTCAAGGGCGTGGTGCTGCGCATCAACAGTCCCGGCGGTAGTCCGGTGCAATCGGGATACGTCTACGACGAGATCGTGCGGTTGCGCGCATTGCACCCGGAGATCAAGGTGTATGCGGTCATTTCCGATCTCGGTGCTTCCGGTGCCTATTACATTGCCAGTGCGGCGGACCAGATCTATGCCGACAAGGCCAGCCTGGTGGGCTCCATTGGTGTGACAGCGGCCGGCTATGGCTTTGTCGGGACCATGGAGAAACTGGGCGTGGAGCGTCGTGTGTATACCTCCGGCGAGCATAAATCCTTCCTTGATCCGTTCCAGCCGCAAAAGCCTGAAGAAACCGCTTTTTGGCAGAGCGTGCTCGACACCACTCACAAGCAATTCATTGCCAGCGTCAAGAAGGGCCGAGGCGAGCGCCTGAAGGACAAGGAGCATCCGGAGCTGTTCTCCGGGCTGGTCTGGTCGGGGGAGCAGGCATTGCCGCTGGGCCTGATCGACGGCTTGGGCAGTGCCAGTTCGGTGGCGCGGGATGTGATCGGTCAGAAGGACCTGGTGGACTTCACGATCGAAGAGTCACCGTTCGATCGCTTCTCGAAAAAGCTGGGGGCAAGCATCGCCGAGCATCTGGCGATGTGGATGGGCTTCCAGGGGCCGACGTTGCGCTAGCTCCTCGTTTCGCGCGATCTTCTGTGGTGAGGAGATTGCCGTGGGAGCAAAGCTTGCTCGCGATGAGCGATAACTCGGCAGGCCTGTATCATCACGGGCCTGCATCGCGGGCAAGCCTTGCTCCCACAAACGAATTCATTCGCCACACATTGTATGTTGGATCAGGGAACCTGCACGCCCTCGGCCAGCAACATATCCACAAGACGAATCAGTGGCAGGCCGATCAGGCTGGTGGCGTCTGGCCCTTCGGTGCTCTGGAACAGGCTCACGCCAAGTCCTTCGGCCTTGAAGCTGCCGGCGCAGTCGTAAGGCTGCTCGGCCCGCAGGTAGCGTTCGACGCGCTCTGGGTCCAGGGTGCGCATGGTGACGGTAAACGGAATGCAGTCGACCTGGCAGGTGCCGGTCTGGCTGTTGAGCAGTGCCAGGCCGGTCAGGAACGTGACCTTGGTGCCGCTGGCAGCCAGCAGTTGCTCGCGAGCGTTCTCGAAGGTGTGAGGCTTGCCCAGGATGCGTTCGCCGAGCACGGCGACCTGGTCTGAACCGATGATCAGGTGCGCCGGGTGGCTGTCGGCCAGTGCCAGGGCTTTTTCCCGGGCCAGGCGCTTGACCAGTTCAAGGGCGGGCTCGCCGGGGCGATGGCTTTCATCGATGTCGGGTGAGCAGCAGACGAACGGCAGTCCCAGGCGGGCAAGCAATTCCCGGCGATAGACCGAGCTTGAGGCAAGTAATAAAGGCAGCATGGGCGGCTCCAAAAGGCAGGGCTGAATTCTAGCGAGGCGCGCAAGTGACGGACAGGGCTGAATTTCCTTTGACATGGCCGGGGGCATCCCTATAATGCTGCGCCTATGTTGAATGACCCGATTCCACCTCACGTTGACCCGCGCAAATTGGCTGACCGTGGCACCACCCTTCAAGGTGAACTGCTGCTGGCCGATTTGAAGAGACTCTGCGACCCGCTTTCCGACGATGTCGGTACGGTCCAGGCCAAATTCGTTTTTGAACGAGATGAACGTAAATCTGTGGTTATCCACAGCTTTATCGACACTGAAGTCAAAATGGTTTGCCAGCGTTGTCTTGAGCTGGTCACCCTGCCGATCCACAGCGAGTGCAGTTACGCCGTGGTGAAGGAGGGTGCGAATACCCAGTCGTTGCCGAAAGGTTATGACGTGCTGGAACTGGGCGAAGATCCATTGGATCTGCAGTCACTGATCGAGGAGGAGCTTCTGCTCGCCTTGCCCATTGTGCCTGCTCATCATCCGGAAGAATGCCAGCAGCCGGCGGGAGCAGATGAGCCCGAACCGAGCGAGGACGAGGTAACGCGGTCCAACCCGTTCAGTGTATTGGCGCAGTTAAAGCGTGACCCAAACGTTTAGGAGTTAATCAATTATGGCTGTTCAGCAGAACAAAAAATCCCGCTCTGCCCGTGACATGCGCCGTTCGCACGACGCTCTCGAGGCTAGCACCCTGTCCGTAGAAAAAACCACTGGTGAAGTTCACCTGCGTCACCACGTATCGCCAGAAGGCGTATACCGTGGTCGTAAAGTGATCGACAAGGGCGCTGACGAGTAATCACTTGTCCGCTCAAGTCATCGCGATTGACGCAATGGGCGGGGACTTCGGTCCCCGCAGCATTGTTCAGGCCAGCCTCGCTTGTCTGAATGCTACACCCTCGCTGCACCTGACCCTCGTCGGTCAACCCTCCCTCCTGGAAGAAATGCTCAGCGGCCAATCGGCTGTCGATCGCGCGCGCCTGACTATTGCCCCAGCGTCCGAAATCATCACTATGGACGAAAAGCCGGCCCGGGCCCTGCGCGGCAAGCCCGACGCCTCGATGAGGGTGGCCCTTGAGCTGCTGCGCGATGGCAAGGTCCAGGCATGCGTCAGCGCTGGCAATACCGGTGCGCTGATGGCGCTGTCTCGCTACGTGCTCAAGACCTTGCCGGGTATCGACCGGCCTGCGATGGTGGCGGCGATCCCGACCCAGCGTGGGTTCTGTCAGTTGCTCGACCTGGGGGCCAACGTCGATTGCAGTGCCGAGCATTTGCTGCAATTTGCGGTGATGGGCTCGGTCGCGGCGGAAACCCTGGGCATCGTGCGCCCGCGTGTGGCGTTGCTGAACATCGGCACTGAAGACATCAAGGGTAACCAGCAGGTCAAACTGGCGGCCACGCTGCTACAGGGCGCGCGCGGCATCAACTACATCGGCTTCGTCGAAGGCGATGGCTTGTACCGTGGCGAGGCCGATGTGGTGGTGTGCGATGGCTTCGTCGGCAATATCCTGCTCAAGTCCAGCGAAGGCCTGGCCACCATGATCGGCCAGCGCATCGAGACCTTGTTCAAGCAAAGTCTGGCCTCGCGGGTAGTCGGCGCCCTGGCGCTGCCGTTGATGCGTCGGTTGCAGGCTGACCTGGCGCCGGCGCGGCACAACGGTGCGAGTTTCCTCGGGTTGCAGGGGATCGTGATCAAGAGCCATGGTTCGGCGGGCGTGCAGGGTTTCCAGAGCGCGATCAACCGGGCAGTGATCGAGATCCAGGAAAACCTGCCGGAGCGCCTGCATGGTCGCCTCGAGGATTTGTTAACTTAGGCGTTTTCGTCCGACAATGCTTAAATGTGACCGGTCGGTTCAAGCCGCCATCCAACTCTCAGTTTCCTAGCGCCCCCAGGGGCGTCAATTTTTGACGACAAGATCATTAGGGGCTTTGTTTTCATGTCTGCTTCCCTCGCATTCGTCTTTCCAGGACAGGGCTCGCAGTCCCTCGGCATGCTGGCCGAGCTGGGCGCGCAATACCCGCTGATCCTCGAAACATTCAAAGAAGCTTCCGATGCGCTCGGCTATGACCTCTGGGCACTGACCCAGCAAGGGCCGGAAGAGCGCCTCAATCAAACCGATAAAACCCAACCAGCCATCCTGACTGCCTCGATCGCGTTGTGGCGCCTGTGGCTGGCTGAAGGCGGCGCGCGTCCGGCATTCGTCGCCGGTCACAGCCTGGGCGAATACAGCGCCCTCGTAGCCGCTGGCAGCCTGAGCCTGGGCGACGCGGTGAAGCTGGTGGAGCGTCGTGGCCAGTTGATGCAGGAAGCGGTTCCGGCCGGGCAGGGCGGCATGGCCGCGATCCTCGGCCTGGAAGACGCCGATGTGCTGGCCGCCTGTGCCGAAGCGGCGCAAGGCGATGTAGTCAGTGCGGTGAACTTCAACTCCCCGGGCCAAGTGGTTATCGCCGGTGCCAAGGCCGCTGTCGAGCGCGCCATCGAGGGTTGCAAGGCCCGTGGTGCCAAGCGCGCCATGCCACTGCCGGTCAGCGTGCCGTCGCACTGCGAACTGATGCGTCCGGCTGCCGAGCGCTTTGCCGAATCCATCGCCGCCATCGACTGGCAGGCCCCGCAGATTCCCGTGGTGCAGAACGTCAGCGCCAACGTGGCGCCGGATCTCGAGACCCTCAAGCGTGATCTGCTGGAGCAACTCTACAAGCCGGTTCGCTGGGTCGAATCGGTGCAGACCCTGGCGGCCAAGGGCGCGACCGAGCTGGTCGAATGCGGCCCTGGCAAAGTGCTGGCAGGCCTGAACAAACGCTGCGCCGAAGGCGTGTCGACTTCCAACCTCAACACCCCAGACGCCTTCGCTGCCGCCCGTGCAGCGCAGGCCTGAACAGGAGAAGCTTGCATGAGTCTGCAAGGTAAAGTTGCACTGGTGACCGGTGCAAGCCGTGGCATCGGCCAGGCCATCGCCCTGGAACTGGGTCGTCAAGGCGCCATCGTTATCGGCACTGCGACTTCCGCTTCGGGCGCCGAGCGTATCGCTGCGACCCTGAAGGAAAACGGCATCCAAGGCACCGGCCTGGAGCTGAACGTCACCAGCGACGAATCCGTTGCGGCGGTGTTGGCAAGCATTCAGGAGCAGTTCGGTGCGCCGGCGATCCTGGTCAATAATGCCGGTATCACCCGCGATAACCTGATGATGCGCATGAAAGATGACGAATGGTTCGACGTGATCGACACCAACTTGAACAGTCTGTACCGGCTGTCCAAGGGCGTTTTGCGTGGCATGACCAAGGCTCGCTGGGGTCGAATTATCAGTATCGGTTCGGTTGTGGGTGCCATGGGCAACGCAGGCCAAGTAAACTATGCTGCGGCGAAGGCCGGTCTGGAAGGTTTCAGTCGTGCGCTGGCGCGTGAAGTGGGTTCGCGCTCGATTACGGTAAACTCGGTTGCACCGGGTTTCATCGACACCGACATGACCCGTGAACTGCCAGAAGCACAGCGTGAAGCCTTGTTGACGCAGATTCCGCTGGGTCGTCTGGGGCAAGCTCAAGAAATCGCGTCCGTGGTCGCTTTTCTTGCGTCGGACGGTGCGGCATACGTGACCGGGGCTACAATCCCGGTAAACGGCGGGATGTACATGAGTTAAATGTGACGGATTGCTTCAAAAAAATGTCATACGAGCTGTCTAAAATCCGTTATAAAGCTGCAATCAATTTATAGACGGCGGGCCGCAGGGTTTGAGGAGTGAAGCTTTCGGTTGAAAAACCGAAAAGTTCTTCTATACACTTACCCACCGGCCAGCTGCCTGAATTTGTCCATTAGGAGTGAAAACAAGGTATGAGCACCATCGAAGAGCGCGTCAAGAAAATCGTTGCCGAGCAACTGGGCGTTAAAGAAGAAGAAGTTGTGAACACCGCTTCCTTCGTTGAAGACCTGGGTGCCGACTCCCTTGACACTGTTGAGCTGGTGATGGCTCTGGAAGAGGAATTCGAGACCGAGATTCCTGACGAAGAAGCTGAGAAGATCACTACTGTACAAGCTGCTATCGACTACGTTACCAGCCACCAGGCGTAATCGTTTTTAGTCGTCGCTAGCTGTCATGGAAAAACCGCACTGCCATCACGGCGTGCGGTTTTTTCTTTAGGCCTGATGCAAAGTCGTCATTAGAAAAAGGAGAGTGCTGTGTCGCGTAGACGCGTCGTAGTCACCGGTATGGGTATGTTGTCGCCACTGGGCACGGATGTGCCGAGCAGTTGGCAGGGCATTCTGGCTGGCCGCAGTGGCATTGGTCTGATCGAACACACCGACCTTTCTGCCTATTCCACCCGTTTTGGCGGCTCGGTAAAGGGCTTCAATGTCGAGGAATACCTGTCGGTCAAGGAAGCTCGCAAGCTTGACCTGTTCATTCAATACGGCTTGGCAGCCGGTTTCCAGGCAGTGCGCAACGCCGGGCTGGAAGTCACCGACGCCAACCGTGAACGCATCGGCGTGGCCATGGGTTCGGGTATTGGCGGCTTGACCAATATCGAAGAAACCAGCCGCACGCTGCACGAGTCGGGGCCGCGACGGATTTCTCCGTTCTTCGTGCCGGGCTCGATCATCAACATGATTTCCGGTTTCCTGTCCATCCACCTGGGTGCCCAGGGACCCAACTACGCCATTGCCACGGCGTGCACCACCGGTACCCACTGCATCGGCATGGCCGCGCGCAACATCATGTACGACGAAGCCGACGTGATGATTGCCGGTGGCGCCGAGATGGCGGCTTGCGGCCTGGGCATGGGTGGCTTTGGCGCTTCCCGTGCGCTGTCGACCCGCAACGACGAGCCCGCCCGTGCGAGCCGGCCGTGGGACAAGGGCCGCGATGGCTTCGTGCTGTCCGACGGTGCCGGTGCGCTGGTGCTCGAGGAACTGGAGCACGCCAAGGCGCGCGGCGCGACCATCTACGCCGAACTGATCGGCTTTGGCACCAGTGGCGATGCGTACCACATGACGTCGCCACCGGCCGATGGCGCCGGTGCTGCCCGGTGCATCGCCAACGCCTTGCGTGATGCGAAGCTCAATGGCGAGCAGGTGCAATACATCAACGCCCACGGCACTTCGACCCCGGCCGGCGACCTGGCCGAAGCCCAGGCGATCAAGACCGTGTTCGGCGAGCACGCCTACAAGCTGGCGGTCAGCTCGACCAAGTCCATGACCGGTCACCTGCTGGGTGCGGCAGGGGCGGTGGAAGCGATCTTCAGCGTCCTGGCGATCAACAGCCAGACAGCGCCGCCGACCATCAACCTCGATGAGCCGGACGAAGGTTGCGACCTGGACTTCGTGCCGCACACTGCCCGCGGCATGGACATCGATGTGGTGCTGTCCAACTCCTTCGGCTTTGGCGGGACCAACGGTTCGCTGGTGTTCCGCCGGTTCGCCGGTTGATGGAAAGCTGGGTCGACGGTCAGCCGGCCGACGTCCTGTCGCTGAAAGATCGTGGCCTGGCTTACGGCGATGGGTTGTTCGAAACCCTCGCCGTGCACGCTGGCGGGCCAGTGTTGCTGGACCGTCACCTGCAACGCCTGGAAGCCGGTTGCCGGCGGTTGGCGCTCAACGTTGACATGAGCGCGTTGAGCACCGAGCTGAATGCCTATGCCCGGTGCCTGGGCAACGGCGTGCTGAAGTTGATCGTGACCCGTGGCGACAGTCTGCGCGGTTATGCCGCAGATCCCTTGGCCCCGGCCCGACGCATCCTGCAAGGGAACCCGCCAGCCGCTTATCCTGCCGCCCATGCCGAACAAGGCGTTCTTCTGTTTCCCTGCAGCGTGCGGTTGTCCGAGCAGCCCTTGCTCGCTGGTCTCAAGCACCTCAATCGCCTGGAACAAGTGCTGGCTCGTGCCGAATGGAGCGACGGGCAGTATGCCGAGGGCTTGATGCTGGATACGTCCGGGCGGGTGATCGAAGGTGTGTTCAGCAACCTGTTCCTGGTGCGCGATGGCGTGTTGTTCACGGCCGACCTGAGCCGTTGCGGCGTGGCCGGCGTGATGCGCGCAGAATTATTGTTTCAAGCCAAGTCCCAAGGCATCGCCACGCAAATCACGGATATCAGTCTCGAACAGTTGCACCAGGCTGATGAAGTCTTCGTCTGCAACAGCGTTTATGGCGTGTGGCCGGTACGCGGATGCGGTTCGGCGCGCTGGTCGGTTGGCCCGCTCACCCGTAAACTGCAAACCCTTGCCCGTGCGCTATTGGATGTTTGATTCGTGAGACGTAAATTCTTGCTGCTGCTGGAGACCGGACTGGTTCTGGCAGGGCTGTTGTTGGGCGCTTCGGCCTGGAAGATTCATTCGGCGCTGCAACAGCCGCTGAACATCACCCAGGAAGAATTGCTGGACGTGCCCAACGGGACCACCCCGACCGGAACCCTCAAGCGCCTCGAAGCCGATGGCCTGATCAAGGACGCCTTCTGGCTGCGGATCTATTGGCGCTTCAATCTCGCCGACCAGCCACTGCATTCCGGTGAATATCGGATGGTGCCGGGCATGACCATGGAAGGCCTGATCGGTGTCTGGAAGCGCGGCGAAGTGGTGCAGTACAGCGTGACGCTGGTGGAGGGCTGGAATTTCCGTCAGGTGCGCGCGGCGCTGACCAAGGATGAAAAACTCCAGCAGACTCTCACCGGCCTGAGCGACGCCCAGGTCATGGACCGTCTTGGTCACTCCGGGATATTTCCCGAAGGCCGGTTCTTCCCGGATACCTATCGCTTCGTGCGCGGCACCTCGGATGTCGACCTGCTGAAAAAAGCCTACGACCGCCTGGAAGACGTGCTCGCCAAGGAGTGGGCACAGCGTGCCGCCGATGTGCCTTACACCCAGCCGTATCAAGCGCTGATCATGGCGTCCCTGGTGGAGAAGGAAACCGGTGTGCCCCAGGAGCGCGGGCAGATTGCCGGCGTCTTTGTGCGGCGCATGCGCCTGGGCATGCTGCTGCAGACCGACCCCACGGTGATCTATGGTCTGGGCGAGCGCTACACCGGCAAACTCACCCGCGCCCATCTGAAAGAAGAAAACCCCTATAACACCTACCTGATCCCGGGCTTGCCGCCGACGCCGATTGCGATGGTGGGGCGCGAAGCGATTCATGCGGCATTGAACCCGGCGTCGGGCAATAGCCTTTACTTCGTCGCGCGTGGTGACGGCAGCCACGTGTTTTCCGATGACCTGGAGTCGCACAACAACGCGGTGCGCGAATTCCAACTCAAGCGCCGTGCCGATTACCGCTCCAGCCCGGCTCCGGCAACATCGGACGAGCAGGCACCGATTCCCGCGGCATCACCCGACACGGCGCCCGACGCTGTACCCCAGGTGCCGCCCCAAGTACCTGCTCCCGAACCGGATGCCAGCGAGCCGCCGAGCCCGCAATGACTTTGATTAAGGATCGCCTGTGACTGGCTTGTTTATAACGCTGGAAGGCCCGGAAGGCGCCGGCAAGAGCACTAATCGCGAATACCTGGCCGAACGCCTGCAGGCCGCTGGCATCGAGGTGGTGTTGACCCGTGAGCCGGGCGGTACGCCGCTGGCCGAGCGAATTCGCGAGGTGCTGCTGGCGCCCATTGAAGAGGTCATGAACCCCGACACCGAGCTGTTGCTGGTGTTCGCCGCCAGGGCACAGCATCTGGCCGAGGTGATTCGCCCGGCGCTGGCCCGTGGCGCGGTGGTGCTCTGCGATCGTTTTACCGATTCGACCTATGCCTACCAGGGCGGCGGCCGGGGCTTGTCCGTGGAGCGCATCGCCGCGTTGGAAGCCTTCGTCCAGGGTGACCTGCGGCCAGACCTGACCCTGGTGTTCGACCTGCCGGTGGAAATCGGCCTGGCCCGCGCCAGTGCCCGTGGCCGCCTGGATCGTTTCGAGCTTGAGGGCCAGGCTTTCTTCAATGCCGTGCGCAATGCCTTCCTGAGTCGCGCCAAGGCCGATCCGGCGCGTTACCTGCTGATCGATGCCGCGCAACCGCTGACCCAGGTCCAACAGTCCCTGGACGGCTTGCTGCCGCGTTTGCTGGAGCGTGTCCGTGGCTGAAGCCTATCCCTGGCAAGACGGCCTCTGGCAGCAACTGGCCGGTCGTGCCCAGCATGCCCATGCCTATCTGTTGCACGGCCCGGCCGGCATCGGCAAGCGGGCACTGGCCGAGCGCCTGATGGCCAGCCTGCTGTGCCAGCGCCCGGGTGTCTCGAATGCCTGCGGCGAGTGCAAGTCCTGCCTGCTGCTCAAGGCGGGCAGCCATCCCGATAATTACGTGCTGGAACCGGAAGAGGCGGACAAGGCGATCAAGGTCGACCAGGTTCGGGACCTGGTCAGCTTCGTGGTCCAGACCTCGCAGATGGGCGGGCGCAAGGTGGTGCTGATCGAGCCGGTCGAGTCGATGAACATCAACGCCGCCAACGCCTTGCTCAAAAGTCTTGAAGAGCCTTCCGGCGACACCGTGTTGCTACTGGTCAGCCACCAGCCGAGTCGCTTGCTGCCGACCATCAAGAGTCGCTGCGTGCAACAGGCCTGCCCGCTGCCGAGCGAGGCGATGAGCTTACAGTGGCTGGCCCAGGCCTTGCCCGACAGCAGCGACGAAGAGCGTGTCGAGTTGCTGACCCTGGCGGCCGGCTCGCCCCTGGCGGCTGTCAGCCTTCAGGCCCAGGGCGTGCGGGAGCAGCGGGCCTTGGTGGTGGAGGGGGTCAAGAAACTGCTCAAGCAGCAGCAATCCCCCACGCAACTGGCCGAGGGTTGGAACGCGATCCCGTTGCTCTTGCTGTTTGACTGGTTCTGCGACTGGTCGAGCCTGATCCTGCGTTACCAATTGACCGAGGATGAGGCTGGCCTGGGGTTGGCGGACATGCGCAAGGTGATCCAGTACCTGGCGCAAAAAAGCAGCCAGGATAAAATCTTGAACATTCAGGACTGGATTCTTGCCCAACGTCAGAAGGTGCTGGGCAAAGCGAACCTCAATCGGGTGCTGTTGCTCGAGGCGCTGTTGGTGCAGTGGGCGAGTTTGCCTGGTCGAAACTGACAGACACGGCCTAGTGTCCTGTGATACAGGACACTAAACTCAGCTCAATCGCAGCGGAGATCAGCATGAACGAACCTGTCAGTCCCGGGCCACGCAACGGTATCCTGTCCCTGACCATCAAGGACAAGTCGGTGCTCTACGCCGCCTACATGCCCTTCATCAAGAACGGCGGCCTGTTCATTCCGACCAACAAGAATTATCGCTTGGGCGATGAAGTGTTCATGCTCTTGAGCCTGATGGATGAAGCGGAAAAGATCCCGGTCGCCGGCAAGGTGATCTGGATGACGCCCAAAGGCGCCCAGGGCAATCGGGCCGCCGGCGTCGGTGTGCAATTCAGCGACGGCGACAATTCCGCCCGCAATCAGATCGAAACCCACTTGGCCGGCTCCCTGAAGTCCGACCGTCCCACCCATACGATGTAGCCCGGCCTTTTATGCTTGTAGATTCCCATTGTCACCTTGACCGTCTCGACCTCGCTGCCCATGGCGGCTCCCTGGATGCTGCGCTGGACGCGGCCCGTGAACGGGGTGTCGGTCATTTCCTGTGCATCGGCGTCAGCGCCGACAACGCCGCCGACGTCAAGGCCCTGGCCGAACGTTATGCCGATGTCGATTGTTCGGTCGGTGTTCATCCGCTGGATGTCCAGCCCGACGCTGCGCCGGCGCTCGATTGGTTGTTGCGTGAGCTGGACCATCCACGGGTGGTCGCCATCGGCGAAACCGGCCTGGACTATCACTACGAACCGCAAGCCGCTGACGTGCAGCAGGCGTCATTCCGGCTGCACCTGGAGGCCGCCCGACAAACCGGCAAGCCGGTGATCATCCACACCCGTGGCGCCCGGGCCGACACCCTGGCCTTGCTGCGTGACGCCGCGCTGCCCCAGGCCGGGGTGCTGCATTGCTTCACCGAAGACTGGGACATGGCCAAGGCCGCCCTGGACATGGGCTATTACATTTCCTTGTCCGGGATTGTCACGTTCCGCAATGCCGATGCATTGCGCGACGTTGCCAGCAAAGTGCCGGCTGATCGGCTGTTGGTGGAGACCGACTCGCCTTACCTGGCGCCCATTCCCTATCGTGGCAAGCCGAACCTTCCGCAATACGTACGGGAAGTGGCAGAGTTCCTGGCGATGCTGCGCGGTGAGTCCTACGAGCGGTTTGCCGAGCAGACGACGGAGAATTTTAAGCAATTGTTTCCGCTGGCTCATGTGCGGGCGGCGCAAGCCTGAATTCCATGCAAAAAAAACCCGGGTTCTGGGGGGTGAATCCGGGTTAAGACCATTAGGAGTAAAACAAAGGTACGCGGTCCGTTGGTACCTTCATCAGCGCGTCACTTGGGGGAGATGTCGCGCCGACAGTTCAAGTATTGATCAGTATGCCAACCCGTCCAGTCTGGCCGGGGCGGTTTTTAAACAAATTTGGAATACGCTCGCTTCGGATAAGTTCTCACTGTCGCCAAAGCTCGCAGGCACGGCGCATTGGCGTGAGAAACGGTGAGCCGGGTGTGTACGGTTTTGTGAAGAACAGTGGCCGAGAACGGATGATCCGTGCATTTTTGCGTAAGTTAGGCATAATACCCGGCTTCGAATTTTGACCCTTCAGACCTTTTTCTTATGCACAAAGAACCCCGTAAGGTCCGTGAGTTTCGCCGCCGCGAGCAGGAAATTCTCGACACCGCGCTCAAGTTGTTCCTCGATCAGGGTGAAGACAGTGTCACCGTCGAGATGATTGCGGATGCCGTGGGTATCGGCAAAGGCACGATTTATAAACATTTCAAATCCAAGGCGGAGATCTACCTGCGCCTGATGCTCGACTACGAGCGCGATTTGAACGAGCTGCTGCACTCGGCCGATGTGGACAAGGACAAGGAGGCCCTGTCCCGGGCCTACTTCGAGTTCCGCATGCGCGACCCGCAGCGCTACCGCTTGTTCGATCGCCTGGAAGAGAAGGTGGTCAAGGGCAACCAGGTGCCGGAGATGGTCGAGGAGTTGCACAAGATCCGCGCCTCGAACTTCGAACGCCTGACCCTGCTGATCAAGGGCCGGATCAGCGAAGGCAAGCTTGAAGACGTGCCGCCTTATTTCCATTACTGTGCTGCCTGGGCGCTGGTGCACGGTGCGGTGGCGCTGTATCACTCGCCGTTCTGGAGCAACGTGCTGGAAGATCAGGAAGGTTTCTTCCAGTTCCTGATGGACATCGGCGTGCGCATGGGCAACAAGCGCAAGCGCGATACCGACGTCCCTAGCAGCTAAGGCCGCACGGGCCAAGACATTCAGCTGCCTTATTGCGCCATGTCCGCTTACATGGCGCAGTGTCCCAGTAATATACTCAGGCTTGGGTCTTGCGAAATCTTGATTTCTAGGTCAATTTTCGCGAGTCCGATTTTTCTTGTGCCGGAGTGATCCATGATCGTTGACCGTCAAGGCAGGCGTTTCCGTAATCTGCGGATCAGCCTGACCTCAGCCTGCAATTACGCCTGTACCTATTGCGTGCCTGATGGCAAGCGGTTGGTGGCTGCGCAGGATGAACTGTCGGCCGAGGCCATGGCGCGTGGTGTGGCCTATCTGATCGAGGCCGCCGGCATCGAGCGGCTGCGCATCACTGGCGGCGAACCGTTGGTCAGCCCCAAGCTCGAGCGTTTCATGACGGCGGTGGGGCAGATGGGCCTGGAGGACATCAGCCTGACCACCAATGGCCAGTTGCTGGCGAAAAAACTGCCGTTGCTGGTAGACGCCGGTATCCGTCGCATCAACGTTTCCCTCGACACCCTGGACCCCGCCGCGTTTCGCAGTATCGCCCGTGGCGGCGACCTGGCGACCGTGCTCGGCGGCATGGAACAGGCTCGGGCCGTCGGGATGAAGATCAAGGTCAACATGGTGCCGTTGCGCGGGCAGAATCTGGACCAGGTGATGCCTTTGCTCGAATACTGCCTGGAACGTGGCTATGAGTTGCGTTTCATCGAGTTGATGCGCATGGGACACCTGGCCAGCGACTCCAACGCCTTCCTGCAGCAGTTCGTCAGCCTCCAGCAATTGCTCAGCCTGATCGGCGATCAGTACGAATACCTGCAAGCCGATGCGCCGGTGGATGCCACTGCGGTGCGCTATGAGATACCGGGGTTGGGTCACTTTGGCGTGATCGCCAACGAAAGCGTGCCTTTCTGCCGTACCTGCTCACGGTTGCGGTTGTCTTCCACTGGGTGGCTGCATGGCTGCCTGTCGTCGAGCAACCGTCACTTCGTCGGCGACCTGCTGGACAAGCCCCGTCACCAGGCATTGCCGGCGCTTCAGCGCTTGTTGGTCAAGGCGTTGGGGGACAAGCAGGAAGTGGCATTCTCCGGCGGCGCGACCATCATGAAAATCATCGGCGGCTGATCTATTGCTATCGCGGGCAAGCCTTGCTCCCACATGATAAGCGTCGTACTTGTGGGAGCAAGGCTTGCCCGCGATAGCAATTTTCCATTCACTTGGATACATCTGACCCCCATCTCGATGAGCTGGCGCAAAAGCTGCATCCCACGACCATTCGCCGGTTTTCCGACACCGGTTTTTTGGAGGGTAGGATGCGTAGCCTGGTTTTGCTGCTGGCCGTTTTGGCGCTTGGTGGCTGCATGAATGTCAGCGACATGGGAGAGGGCGTTCGTTATCACATGAGCGACGCCGGCCTGCTGGACCATAGCGACAGCCGTCGTGTGAACAACCTGCGTATTCAGCCCGACTCGTTCATCTACATCGCCCAGGGCGCCTTTGCTCCGCCAGGCAGTGCTTACCCGCGTCCCAACGTCGTGGCCGAAGAGGCCTTCAATGGCTTCATCGAATATTTCCCCATGGTCCGTCGCGCCCGCGTTCCCGAGGGCCTCGACCAGGCCATGGGTGAAGCCCGCTCCGCCGGTGCCCATTATTTGCTGTACACCCGCTTCGCCAAGGCTGACAACCGCATCGGCAACACTGACGAATGGCAGGATGAAGAAGCCTTGGATCGCCTGGGTGTCGATACCAGCGTGATTCAAATCATGTTGATCGAGACCAGCACCCAGTATTTGATTGATACTGCACGGATCAAGAGTCGTGGCGGTTTACTGACGTTGCACGACAAGCAGCCACAAGACCTCATCGCCACGCCTTTGCGTGAATATGCCCGCAGCCTGCTGGGGATGAGCGACGAATAAATAATCAGGAGTCACCATGAGCGGACCGCAAAAAGCCAATGATTTGCTGGGGCAGATCCCCAAGACCAAAGGCCTGCCGCCGGTCCACTTGTGGAATCCCGACTTCTGCGGCGACATTGACATGCGCATCGCCCGGGACGGCACCTGGTACTACCTGGGTACGCCCATCGGGCGAAAGCCGATGGTCAAGTTGTTCTCTACCATCATCCGCCGCGACGGCGATGATTACTTCCTGATTACCCCTGTGGAAAAAGTCGGCATCAAGGTCGATGACGCGCCGTTCGTGGCCGTGACCCTTGAGGTCGAAGGGCAGGGGGAAGGGCAGTTGTTGCGCTTCACCACCAATGTCGAGGAAACCACCGAGGCCGGTGCCGAGCATCCGCTGCGGGTGGTGATCGATCCCCAGACCCAGGAACCCGCGCCCTACGTGCATGTGCGCAGCAATCTCGAAGCACTGATCCATCGCAATGTGTTTTACCAACTGGTGGAGCTGGCGGTCAGCCGCGAGATCGACGGGCAGCGCTGGTTGGGCGTGTGGAGCGGCGGCGAGTTCTTCCCTATCGGCCTGGAACCGTAAACCCTGTGGGAGCGAGCTTGCTCGCGAAGGCGCCGGCGCATCCAACCTCATTCTCCACTGACCCACCGCTATCGCGAGCAGGCTCGCTCCCACAGTGGCCAAGTAAAATTCAAATTGACACCCAATCATATGATGATTAGCGTGGGCCTCCAATAAGAGTGGCCCGCGGGGTTTTCATGTCCAGCAGTTTTCATGCATCGACCGTCGATTGGCTGGGGGGCTGGATAGCCGCCGGCCAGGTCAAGCCTGGGCAAACCATCAAGGTCGAAGCGGACTTGGGCGAGCAACTGGGCGTCAGTCGCACAGTGATTCGCGAGGCGATCAAGACCCTGGTGGCCAAAGGCATGCTGGAAGTCGGACCGAAAGTCGGCACGCGGGTACTGCCGGTGCGGCGCTGGAATCTGTTCGACCCCCAAGTGGTTGGCTGGCTGTCACGCAGCGGCCTGCCGGAAAATTTTGTCGATGACTTGCTGGACCTGCGTCGCACCATCGAGCCGATGGCGGTGCGCTGGGCCTGCGAGCGGGCCACGGCCGATCAGGTGCAGGCGATCCGCCTGGCCTACCATGCGCTGGAGCGAGCCGTGGACAGCGGTGCCGATTACAACCGTGCCGACCAGTTTTTCCATGAGTGCATCCTGGCCGCCAGCCATAATCAGTTCATCGAGCAAATGGTCCCGGCCCTCGGTGCGCTGCTGGCGGTGTCGTTCGAAGTATCGGCGGCCGACCCGGATGAACTGCGCCGCACCTTGCCCATCCACAAGGACATCGCCGACGCCATCGCCGCTCGTGACGCGGCGCGTGGCGTCTGGGCCTGCATGACCCTGATCGATAACGCTGACCTGGCCATCAAACGCTTTTACCCCAATGTCATGGCCGGTCGAACAGACGCTGCCGGACAAGCCGGGAACGGGAGGTTTCAATGAAGTGGACGGCTGTGACGGAACACCGGGCGAAGTTGGGCGAGGGGCCCTTCTGGGACGAGCCGACCCAGGCGTTGTATTGGGTCGATATCGCCGGCAAGCAGGCACTGCGGCTGATCGGCGCCAACGTACAGATCTGGCAGATGCCCGAGCATGTGTCCGCTTTCATTCCAACCCAGAGTGGCGACGCCCTGGTGACCCTGAGCAGTGGTGTCTACCGCCTCGATCTCGATTCTCCGGGCCTGGAACCGCGCCTGACGCTGCTGTGCATGGCCGATCCCCAGCCAGGCAATCGTCCCAACGAGGCCCGTTGCGATGGCCAGGGTCAACTGTGGCTCGGCACCATGCAGAACAATATCGGTGACGAAGGCGAGGACTTGCCGATCGAGCGGCGCTCCGGCGGGCTGTTTCGCGTCGCCGGTGATGGTCGGGTCATGCCCTTGCTGCGCGGGCTGGGCATTCCGAACACCTTGCTCTGGAGCCCCGATGGCACCACGGTGTATTTCGGCGATAGCCTGGATGGCACGTTGTATCGGCACTTTATCTACCCTGAGGGCAACCTGGCGCCTGCCGAAGTCTGGTTCGGCCCCCATCCCCGTGGCGGCCCGGATGGCTCGGCGATGGATGCCCGGGGCTATATCTGGAACGCCCGCTGGGACGGCAGTTGCCTGCTGCGGCTGAGCCCGGACGGCCAGGTCGATCGGGTGATCGAACTGCCTGTCAGCCGCCCGACCAGTTGTGTGTTCGGCGGCGAAGACCTCAAGACGTTGTACATCACCAGCGCGGCGAGCCCATCGGGTCATCCGCTCGATGGTGCCGTGCTGTCGATGCGTGTCGATGTGCCTGGCGTGGCGTGTACAAGGTTTGCAGGTTGAATCCCAAAATATGGGATGTAAATATATATATTGAGATTATTTGGCAGGCGGGTTTATAGTCGGCTCCATCGGCAATACGCACTCACACTAAAAAAACAAAACAGGTGAAGTGATGCAACGATCTTTCCCCGTACGCCCCGGCGGCGTACGCCGGCCACTGTTCTTTCAAGCGCCTTTGCGCCGGTCATCCGTGGATGCCCGGTTTTTGTCGTGCCCGCGCGCAGGAGGCTTGAACCATGGCTGAGCCTTTGGTCTTGCCACCCGTGCCAGAGCCACCGAAGGGCGAGCGCCTGAAAGACAAGGTCGTGCTGTTGACCGGTGCCGCCCAAGGCATTGGCGAGGCCATCGTCGCGGCGTTCGCGTCGCAACAGGCCCGGTTGGTGATCAGTGATATCCAGGCGCAGAAGGTCGAGGCGGTGGCCGCCCACTGGCGTGAACGTGGGGCCGACGTGCAAGCGCTGCAGGCCGATGTGTCGAAGCCGCAGGACTTGCAGGCCATGGCCCGGCGCGCCGTCGAGCTGCACGGTCGCATCGATGTGTTGGTCAACTGCGCCGGCGTCAATGTCTTCCGCGACCCGCTGGAAATGACCGAAGAGGACTGGCGCCGCTGCTTCGCCATCGACCTGGATGGCGCCTGGTACGGTTGCAAGGCGGTGTTGCCACAGATGATCGAGCAGGGCGTGGGCAGCATCATCAACATTGCCTCGGTCCATTCGTCCCACATCATTCCCGGCTGTTTCCCTTACCCGGTGGCCAAGCATGGCCTGCTTGGCCTGACTCGCGCCCTGGGCATCGAATACGCGCCCAAAGGGGTACGCGTCAACGCCATCGCCCCGGGTTATATCGAAACCCAACTGAACGTCGACTACTGGAACGGCTTTGCCGATCCCCATGCCGAACGCCAGCGTGCGCTGGATCTGCACCCGCCACGGCGTGTCGGGCAACCGATCGAAGTGGCAATGACGGCCGTGTTCCTGGCCAGTGACGAAGCACCGTTTATCAATGCCTCATGCATCACCATCGATGGGGGACGTTCGGTCATGTACCACGACTGAATATTCCTGGATTGCAGTGGGAAACTTCGCCTGTAATCCAATCATCATACGATATGACTATTCAGGCCTATGCTGTGTAGCAACTTGCTGTAACCGCCCAGCCTGCGCATTTCCACCGACGGTGGAGCAGAAACCTGGACGTTTGGCTTTCAATAAAAAAAACAAGGAGTCAACTATGAAACATCGTCGTGGGATCCGTTCCCTGTGTCGCGCCGCCCTGGCGGTTACCGCGGTCAGCCTCAGCAGCCACTTGCTGGCGGCCGATGCGGTAAAAATTGGTTTCCTGGTCAAGCAGGCCGAGGAGCCTTGGTTCCAGACCGAATGGGCGTTTGCCGAGAAGGCGGCCAAGGATAAAGGCTTCCAGTTGATCAAGATCGCCGTGCCCGACGGCGAGAAAACCCTTTCGGCCATCGACAGCCTTGCCGCCAACGGGGCCAAGGGCTTCGTGATCTGCCCGCCGGACGTATCCCTCGGCCCGGCCATCATGGCCAAGGCCAAGCTCAACGATCTCAAGGTGATTGCCGTGGACGACCGTTTCGTCGACGCCAGCGGCAAGTTCATGGAAGACGTGCCGTACCTGGGCATGGCCGCATTCGAGGTGGGCCAGAAACAGGGCGCCGCCATGGCTGCTGAAGCGAAAAAACGCGGCTGGGATTGGAAAGAAACCTATGCGGTGATCAACACCTACAACGAACTGGACACTGGCAAGAAGCGCACCGACGGTTCGGTCAAATCCCTTGAGGAGGCCGGTATCCCGAAAGACCACATCCTCTTCGCCGCCCTGAAAACCCTCGACGTACCCGGCAGCATGGACTCCACCAACTCGGCCCTGGTGAAACTGCCAAGCGCCGCGAAAAACCTGATCATCGGTGGCATGAATGACAACACCGTGCTGGGCGGCGTGCGCGCCACCGAAGCCGCCGGGTTCAAGGCGGCCAATGTGATCGGCATCGGCATCAACGGCACTGACGCTATCGGTGAGCTGAAAAAGCCTAACAGCGGCTTCTTCGGTTCGATGCTGCCAAGCCCGCACATCGAAGGCTACAAGACCGCCGAAATGATGTACGAGTGGATCACCACCGGCAAGGAGCCGCCGAAGTACACCGCCATGGACGAGGTGACGCTGATCACCCGGGAGAACTTCAAGCAAGAGCTGGAAAAAATCGGCCTGTGGAACTGACGGCCGGTTGATTCAAAAGCGGCCCTGGTCACATGAGTGGCGGGGTCGCTTGATCTCTGTAAGTTCGAGGTGGTTATGCAAGCGCAAACAGCGACACGGCAACACAACATCGGCGGCAGCTTGCGATTCAACGGGATCGGCAAGTCCTTTCCCGGCGTGCAGGCGCTGGCCAATATCAGTTTCGTTGCCCATCCGGGGCAGGTCCATGCCTTGATGGGTGAAAACGGCGCCGGCAAGTCCACGCTGCTCAAGATCCTGGGCGGTGCCTACATCCCGAGCAGCGGCGACTTGCAGATCGGCGAACAGACGATGGCGTTCAAAGGCACCGCTGACAGCATCGCCAGTGGTGTGGCAGTGATTCACCAGGAGCTGCACCTGGTGCCGGAAATGACCGTCGCTGAAAACCTGTTTCTCGGCCATTTGCCGGCGCGTTTCGGCCTGGTCAATCGTGGTGTGCTGCGCCAGCAGGCGCTGACGCTGCTCAAGGGCCTGGCCGACGAAATCGACCCGCAGGAAAAGGTCGGGCGCCTGTCCCTCGGTCAGCGCCAACTGGTGGAAATCGCCAAGGCCTTGTCCCGTGGCGCCCACGTCATTGCTTTCGACGAACCCACCAGTAGCCTGTCGGCCCGTGAAATCGACCGTTTGATGGCGATCATCAGTCGACTGCGGGACGAGGGCAAAGTGGTGCTCTACGTCAGCCACCGCATGGAGGAGGTGTTCCGCATCTGCAATGCGGTGACGGTGTTCAAGGACGGTCGTTACGTGCGGACCTTCGAGAACATGAGCGAGTTGACCCATGATCAACTCGTCACGTGCATGGTCGGTCGCGATATCCAGGACATCTATGATTACCGTCCTCGGGAGCGCGGCGATGTGGCGCTGCAAGTGAAGGGCCTGCTGGGGCCGGGCTTGCGCGAACCGGTGAGTTTCCAGGTGCACAAGGGCGAGATCCTCGGCTTGTTCGGGCTGGTCGGCGCCGGTCGTACGGAGCTTTTTCGCTTGCTCAGTGGCCTGGAGCGCCAGCGCGAGGGCAGCCTGGTCCTGCACGGTAAGGAGCTGAAACTACGTTCTCCACGGGATGCCATCGCCGCGGGCGTTCTGCTCTGCCCGGAGGATCGCAAGAAGGAAGGCATCATCCCGTTGGGCAGTGTGGGCGAGAACATCAACATCAGTGCGCGTCCGTCTCATTCCACACTTGGCTGCCTGTTGCGTGGCGACTGGGAGCGGGGTAATGCCGACAAACAGATCAAGTCGCTGAAAGTGAAGACGCCGGCGGCCAGCCAGAAAATCATGTACCTGTCCGGCGGGAACCAGCAGAAGGCGATTCTTGGTCGCTGGCTGTCGATGCCGATGAAAGTCCTGCTGCTGGACGAGCCTACTCGTGGCATCGACATCGGCGCCAAGGCGGAGATCTACCAGATTATCCACAACCTGGCGGCCGACGGTATCGCGGTGATTGTGGTGTCCAGCGACCTGATGGAAGTGATGGGCATTTCCGACCGAATCCTGGTGCTCTGCGAAGGGGCCATGCGCGGCGAGCTGCCGCGTGACCAGGCCAACGAATCCAATCTGCTGCAACTGGCGCTGCCGCGCCAACGCGTTGCCGACGCGGCGAACTGAGAGGTAAATCATGACCATTCAAAACAATGCACTGCCAACGGCACGCAAACCCCTGGACCTGCGCCGTTTCCTGGATGACTGGGTCATGCTGCTGGCGGCCATCGGCATCTTCGTGCTCTGCACCCTGATGATCGACAACTTCCTGTCGCCGCTGAACATGCGCGGGCTGGGCCTGGCGATTTCCACCACCGGCATCGCGGCCTGCACCATGTTGTATTGCCTGGCGTCCGGGCACTTCGACTTGTCGGTCGGTTCGGTGATTGCCTGTGCCGGCGTGGTCGCGGCGGTGGTGATGCGCGACACCAACAGCGTGTTCCTCGGCGTCAGTGCGGCGCTGGTGATGGGGCTGATCGTCGGCCTGATCAACGGCATCGTCATCGCCAAGCTGCGGGTCAACGCCTTGATCACCACACTGGCGACGATGCAGATCGTCCGCGGCCTGGCCTACATCTTTGCCAACGGCAAAGCGGTGGGGGTGTCGCAGGAATCGTTCTTCGTGTTCGGCAACGGCCAATTGTTCGGCGTACCGGTGCCGATCCTGATCACCATCGCCTGCTTCCTGTTTTTCGGTTGGCTGCTGAACTACACCACCTATGGGCGCAATACCATGGCCATCGGTGGCAACCAGGAAGCGGCGTTGTTGGCGGGGGTGAACGTTGATCGCACCAAGATCATCATCTTCGCCGTGCATGGCGTCATCGGCGCCCTGGCCGGGGTGATCCTGGCATCGCGCATGACCTCGGGCCAACCGATGATCGGCCAGGGCTTCGAACTGACCGTGATCTCGGCTTGCGTGCTAGGTGGGGTGTCGTTGAGCGGTGGCATCGGCATGATTCGCCACGTCATTGCAGGCGTGCTGATTTTGGCGATCATCGAAAACGCGATGAACCTGAAGAACATCGACACCTTCTACCAATACGTCATCCGCGGCTCGATCCTGCTGCTGGCGGTGGTGATCGACCGCTTGAAACAACGCTGAACAACGGCGAACACTGGCGACTGACCTACCGCCATCGCGAGCAAGCTCGCTCCCACAGGATTTTGTGCCAGGGCTCAGAACCCCGGCACAGCACAGAGCCAGTGTGGGAGCAACTGTCTTGGATGATTTATTTAGCCATCTTTTCCAGGGACAGCGAGGCTCCCACAGCTCTGGGCTATGCAAGTCTGAAGGGGATTCCCATAATCACAATTCAGGCGATGCGGCCCTT